>CAILKW010000375.1 GCA_903834845.1 uncultured Bacteroidia bacterium
GAAATTAAGTTAGTAACGTGGCAATTGCCACATAAAAAAATTAGGTATGAGACTGACTTCGATCTTCGCGGGCAGAGTCCCGTACTCTGCTATTGTATATACCTAATTATTAATACATTAGAATTAGCTTGACGGCTATGGTGTTCACCCTCCAAAAGAGCAGGTAAATTCCCTGAAAGAAGACGTAGGAAATCTGTTCAAAAACAAAGCATGGATCATATTGGCACTGGTAGGCATCATTTCATTCATCATGTTTGCTATGCAAAATGCGGCAATTGCTTATTATTTTAAATATTATCTGGGACGCGAAAACAATGTACAGCTTTTCAATGTAATTGGCACCGTTGCCCTGATTGTTGCATTACCTCTGTCAAAACCTTTAGCCAAACGCTTTGGAAATAAAAATGTATTTATTGGTAGTTCGCTAATTTCAGGAGTGTTTTTTATGCTCATTTACCTGCCGGGAGTTACCGATTTAACAATTATCTATATTTTCAACGTTATTGCAAAAATGGCTTATGCGCCGGCTGTACCTTTACTCTGGACCATGATTGCCGATTCAGCCGATTATGGTGAGTGGACAACAGGCAGGCGTGCAACAGGATTGTATTTCTCGGCAGCTGTATTTGCGCAAAAAGCAGGATGGGGTATTGGCGCAGCCATTGCTGGTTGGATATTAGCCGCTTCCGGTTTTGTACCTAATATTGTTCAAAACGATACAGCCCTGACAGGTATTAAATTATTGGTTTCGGTTATACCCGGCATCTTATATATGTCGTGTGCTTTGTTCATGATTTTTTACAAAATTGACACCAAAACCACCACATTAATGAAAAAAGAATTGGATGAAAGAAGGGAAAATGGATAATCACAGCTTTAAAATGAAAAGATTCAAATTTTACTTAGCCACTTCATTTATCATCATTTTTATGAGTTGCAATGTAACGTAAAACAAGCTAATGGTCGAAGTCTATGGAACTTCTGCAAATGGCAATAAACTCAAAAGAATAACTGAATTTCCTTCCTGAAGTGAATCCATATCCATTAAATTGTTCCCTGATACAAAATTTCAAACCATCACCGGATTTGGCGGGTCTTTTACGGAAGCGTCTGCTTATTTGTTGAATAAACTAAGTAAGAAAAACCGTGATTCGATTTTAGATGCTTATTTTGGATCTAAAGGTGCCAGATACTCCTTGACCCGTACGCATATCAATTCGTGTGATTTTTCATTGGGACAGTATTCGTACTCACCTGTAAAGGGAGACAAAGAATTGAAACATTTTTCAATAGACGAAGACCGTGATGATATAATTCCGATGATCAGGGATGCAATGAAGTTTTCGGAAGATGGATTTAAAATTATCTCTTCGCCATGGACTTCACCACCCTGGATGAAAGACAATAACGACTGGCGTGGAGGTAAATTGCTGCCTGAATACTACGATTGTTGGGCTTTGTTTTTTTCAAAGTACCTCAACGCATATAAGAAAGAGGGGATTGATATTTGGGGGATAACAGTAGAGAATGTATGCACTTTTCACCTGAAGAAATGGTGAATTTCGTGAAAAATCATCCTAAATATGTTCCGGTTTATCGTTATGCCAGGGATATTATCGGTTGTATGAACAACTGGGTGGACGGTTGGATAGACTGGAACATGGTTTTAGACAAACAGGGTGGCCCAAATTGGTTTAAAAACTGGTGTATTGCACCTGTAATTGTTGACCCTGATAAGGACAAAGTCTATTTTACACCCCTGTATTATATTATGGCGCATTTTAGTAAGTTTATTCGACCAGGAGCTGTACGCATCGGATATGAAAACACTGATCCATCATTAATGATAACAGCAGCCCTGAACCCCGAAGGATCCACAAGTGTAGTAGTTTTAAACATGAATTTAGAATCAAAAAATATAAAGCTCTCATTGGCAAATCGTTCGGTGGAGGTACAGATAAACCCACAGGCAATTCAAACAATCGTAATTGCACCTTAAATTTTGCATAATAATTTGCCAAAAATCCAATGATATTTTTTTTATATCTCCGAGTTTGAATTTGTGCCACAGCCTGTGGCACAAATTCTATATGGTCACAACCTACTTATTATTACCAAAATAAAAGAAATTAAGAATGTACTGTTTTATTGCAAAGCCACATTAGAGCAAGGTTGGAACAGAGATCATTTAGAATTAACTATCAAAAACCAATACTTCGAAAACAAAGGGAAATCTATTACCAATTTTATGAAAACTCTTCCCTGCAAACTTACAAGGTTTCCTAAACCTTGAGAGTTTAGGGTATTCATTATCGGGAAAGCTTCACAACTAAACGAAAAGTTTTATTTCGATAAAAGCAACAATAAATATCAGCGGACATTAGTATCTTTGAAACGTTAATTATTAGATTTGAAATAGTATAATGGCAAAACAGGTAAAAGAGAAAAACATCGAAGAAACCCTTTGGGAATCGGCTAATAAATTGAGGGGAAGTGTAGAACCGGCTGAATATAAACACGTAGTTTTGGGATTGATATTCCTGAAGTTTGCCAGCGACAAGTTTGAAAATCACCGTAAAGCTTTGATTGATAAGGGACAATTAAAGTATATCGAAATGCCCGATTTTTATGGTATGGCAAATATATTTTATTTGGATGAAATTTCCCGTTGGAGCTATATCATCAAAAATTCAAAGCAAAACGACATAGCCTTAAAAATTGACACTGCTCTTCACAACATCGAGAAAAACAACAAATCCTTGAAAGGCGCATTGCCCGACAATTACTTCTCGCGCCTCGGACTCGACATTACCAAACTGTCCTCGCTTCTTGATACTATCAACGAAATAGATACCCTCAAAGACAAAGCTCGTGATATTGTGGGCCGTGTTTACGAATATTTCCTTTCCAAATTTGCCCTTGCCGAAGGAAAAGGGAAAGGGGAATTCTACACCCCCAAATCCATTGTGAACCTGATTGCCGAAATGATCGAACCTTACAACGGAATTATCTACGACCCGGCTTGTGGCTCAGGCGGCATGTTTGTGCAGTCGATCAAATTTATCGAGGCACACCACGGAAATACAAGGAATGTTGCAATTTACGGACAGGAATATACCAACACGACCTACAAACTGGCAAAGATGAACCTTGCCATTCGGGGCATTTCGGGGAATCTGGGCGAAAAAGCTGCCGATACTTTTGGAGACGATCAGCACAAAGACCTGAAGGCCGATTACATTATGGCCAATCCCCCTTTTAACCAGAAAGATTGGCGTGCCGAAAACGAGTTGAAAGACGACCCACGTTGGAGGGGTTACGATGTCCCGCCCAAGAGCAATGCCAATTATGCCTGGATACTAAA
>CAILKW010000376.1 GCA_903834845.1 uncultured Bacteroidia bacterium
TATTTGGCAGGCGGTAATTCCGTAAGCACCAGCATGAACGGAAGATGGCAATACAATAAACACACTGATAAATCAATTTATACCGATGGAATATTGAGTTACAACAATACTTATGGATCAGTTCGTATTGCCGGAATTTTAGGTGGCAGTTATCAGCATAATATTTTCAATAATGGGATTTCTGTAGATAATGGTTCCCATGTGTTAATGTACCCCAATCTATTCAGTTTACTGAACATCCCGTACAATGTTCCGGTATATCCCACTATAAACAAGAGCATTAAACAAGGTGTATTTGCGAACCTTCAGATTGGGTACAAAGAGCTTTTGTTTTTAGACCTATCGGGGCGAAATGACTGGGCATCAACTTTGGCTCTTACCGGAAATCAGTCCTATTTTTATCCTGCAATTGGACTTTCAGCTATTGTAAGCCAAATGATTAAATTGCCTACAATTGTTTCTTATGCGAAAATCAGGGGATCATGGTCCAACACTGCCAATGAAGTCCCTTTTGATGTAGTTTCTCCCTGGAATACAATAAACGGTACAGGTGGCCCCGATGGTATTGCTGGCATCAACCAAAGTACCCAAATGCCTTTTACAAACTTAAAACCGGAGATCATCACATCAAACGAATTGGGTTTGGAGATGAAATTCTTAAAAGGCAGATTGGGATTTGAATTTACATGGTACGACAACATAAGTACAAACCAGTTCCTCTCATTGTCAGCACCATCGGGGTCGGGTTATACTTATTATTATGTGAATGCCGGAAAGATTACAAACAAGGGTACAGAACTGACAATTGATGCTGAACCTTTTAAAACAAAAAATGTAAGTTGGATATCATCCCTGAATTTTGCTGCCAATAAAAACAAAATTGTAGAATTAATTGCTTCGGAACCTGATTATCAAGTTGGTGGATATGACGAAGGCTTTATCTCAATTATAAAGACGGGTGGTTCTTTTAACGATGTGTATGTTTATCAATTCGACAGGAACAATGCCGGTCAGATTATACTTGATTCAAATGGTGTACCCGGCAGGGCCACAAGTCCAACGAAGGTTGGAAACGTAAATCCCGACTGGACTTTAGGTTGGAACAATACAGTAAATTATAAAAATTTATATATGAGCATGTTGATCAATGGGAAATTTGGAGGAGTCGCATTTTCGAAAACAGAAGCTTTTCTTGATTCTTATGGTGTCAGCAAAAGAAGCGGCGATGCAAGGGCCACTGAGAAAATACCTATTAATGCAATCCAGGGAACAACTTCAATAACTTCAATTGACCCGGTTGCCTACTATTCTTCAATCGGCGACAGGAACAAAGTAATGGAACCATACATCTATTCAAGGACGAATGTCCGGTTGGGTCAGTTCGTATTAGGCTATAATTTAGATGTTAAAAAACTAGGATTGCCGGTTAAAGCGGCTTCATTCTCGCTGATTGGCAGGAACTTATTCTTCTTTTACAAAAAAGCACCTTACGACCCTGAGCAGGCCATGAGTACCAACAATTCCATGCAATCGAATGAAGTTTTCAGCCTTCCTGCCACAAAATCTTACGGGTTCAGTTTAAAGGTAACTTTCTAAAATCTTAAAATATTGGTTATGAAAAATATATTAATTGCCACCATAGTTCTTTTTGTCTGCAATTCCTGCACCAAGAATTTTGAGGTTGAAAATCAGAATCCCAATAACATTTCAAATGAAATGCTCCAACTGGATTATAACCTTGTTGGCTCCTCATTTTCGGGACTTCTGTTTAATCTTTGCGGGGCACAGATTGACGAAAATCTTGTCCAGGATTGCTTTGCTCGTCATCTTGCCTGTCCCGAACCTTATATCAACGGTGTAAATAATACCACATATTCCATCGTTTGGAATAGTTATTGGGATCGTATTTATGGAAGCGTTATGGCACCTACAAAAAAATTGATTCAATTGTCTGAAGAGAATAATTTGCCACTTTATGCAACGTGGGCAAAATTCATCAGAATACTTGGAATGTCAAAACTAACAACATACCATGGCCCGGTTATATATTCAAAATATGGCACATCAGTTTCGTCTGTCCTTTATGACAAAGAATCCGATTTGTACAACCTCTTTTTTCAACAATTGGACTCCATCCAAACTGATTTCACCGCAAATAAAGATTATAAAGCTTTCGCAAGGTTCGATCCAAGTTATAAAGGCGATATGAAAAAATGGGTTAAATTAGTCAATTCCATGCGGTTAAGATTAGCTATCCGATTGTCAAAGGTGGCACCGTCAATAGCTAAAACGCAGGGAGAAAAAGCAATGAGCGACCCCGGAGGTTTAATCACAGCGAATTCAGATAATTTTAACATTTCGCTTCTGGGAAATGTTTTGCCTATTGCTATGATCTGTTTTGAGTGGGACGACACAAGCATGGATGCTGCAATGGAATCTTTTTTGGTTGGATTGAAGGATGGCCGGATATCGAAACTGTTTTCTCCGGCTGAGGATAAAACTCTTTATCCCGAACATCCCGATTATCCATATAAGGGAGTCCGTAGCGGTGCATTTATAGATACAAAAGATCAACGTGTTCGATTTTCCAAAATAGCGGCAAGTTTTAAGACTGTATCAACCAGGAGGTTTATGACCGCCGCCGAAATACATTTCCTGAAAGCAGAGGCTTCCCTTAGAGGCTGGGCAGGTGCAGGCGATGCAAAAACCAATTACGAAAACGGCGTACGTTCTTCTTTCGAAGATTGGGGAGCATCAGGTGTTGATACCTACCTTGCTAATTCAACAAACAAACCAATAGACTATATTGATCCGTTAGAAACACGAAATAGTTTTAAAACTCGATCATCTATAACTGTGGCCTGGAACGAATCCGATAGCAAAGAGTTAAAATTAGAGAAGATCCTAACCCAGAAGTGGATCGATGGAGTCTCTAATTCTCTTGAAGCCTGGGTGGACTTCCGAAGGACAGGATACCCAAAACTGCCTTTCAATGCACGCAATGACAGTAATGCAGAATGGGGAATCATCGCAGCAGACGATTTTATTAAGAGAATGCCATTTACAAATGGTGAACGGGCCGGTAATGCAAAAGCAGTAGCCGACGCAACAATCAAACTGGGTGGTCCGGATCAAATCAGTACTCGTCTTTGGTGGGATACTGGTGGTGCTAACTTTTAATTATTCAAAGCATGATTATTTGGCAATCTTAATTAACTCATAGCAACCTTCTTAACAAACATCTTTAAAATCATTCCGCTTAAGTGTTTGATTCAGTTTTATTTGCAAAGCTCCACACGAATTTTGTAGAATATTTGCGATCCGCGATTTTAATTCTGTTGACGAATACAATCACATTCTTTTGTGACTATCGTTGTGGGGCTTTCCTTTTATAATTGCCAGAAAATTTACACATACGATTTCTGTTAGTTTTTTAATATAAAGACCGCCTCATTTTTAGATGAGACGGTCTTGAGTGATCAATTTAGAAATACTTAATTAACTATTTAGGGCCTAATCCGTACTGCGGATTTTGTTTGTCAAACCAGAATCTTTCGGTATTTAATTTTATTGCATCCAATACGGCCGGTGTAATTCCCTGTTCAGTAATGGCTGCCATTTTATTTGTGTAGTTGATATCATCTTTCCCGGGAGTGCCAATTACAAATCGGCGTGGGATGGTCATTTCCACATTGCTTGCAGTAAAGATTTCCCATGCCAAATATGCACTTCCTTTTTTGGGAATACCCGAACGACGGACAGTTGTCCAAACATCACCAGGAGTATTCATGTAGTTGATGTACTGTTGAATGTAAACTTTCTCAAGCCCGTCTGTAGCAAGATTACAGATCGGTTTGCTTAACAAATCAACAATTTCGTTGCTGCGCAATTTGGTAGAACCGGCTGCCGCTTCGTCTGTATTAGTATAAACAGGATCGCTGTTATAATACGGCATCTGATTGTTTTTGGCTAAAGCATCCATTCTTAAAACAGATAATTGTACACCTTGGTTAAAGTATTCCTGGGCACTCTTGGGAAGTGATGCACCCAGAAGTTTGAATTCTGCAAGAAACAAGTTTGTTTCAGCCGAGCTGCCCAGAAGGACATTCAAACCCGGATCGTTGTCCTTCAATTGGATAATACGGCCACCTGGCTTTGTTGGATATGTAAAATCGTAAGTGGTACGAACCATTTTTTCGGAATAAAGCGATGTTGACGAATATGTTTTTTGAACACCACCAACTGTCAGTTTGTTCAGTTCCGATTGGTTGAAATAAATATTGTTCACAGGATTCTGTTTTGCATCAGGTGAAAGTGGCGCACCATGGTAACGCACCCAAGGTTCTCCCGGACTCTTCCATCCTGTAAACTTCTTATCAGCATCTACATTTACGTATTGAGCTACATAAGGAGGCAGGGCTTTTCCAGCATCAAGGAAAGCCTGTACAACTTCACCATTGAATCCATCTTTCTCAAAAGTAAAGCGCAACCGGGGGTCTTTGTTTGCAACCAAAAAATCGACAAGGTTTTTTCCGGCAAATCCAATCCACATCCCATTACCAGTGCCATAATATTTTATCCCTTTGTTATAAACAAAATCATCAGTTAAACCGTCCATATAGCCTACCGTAGAAGTGGCGACCTCGGTAGCAATTTTAAGTGCCAAAGTACGGTCCTGGTTCACCAGACGGGCAGCAATTTTTAACTTTAACAAATTGCAGAATTTTGCCCATTTTGCATAATCACCACCATAGATTGCATCCTGGGAACCTAAGCTAATTTGATTTTTTGCTGTCGAAAAGATGGCGATTGAGGCATCCAGTTCTTTAAGCCATGTCGTGAACAATTTATTCTGGTTATCAACTATAGGAGTCAATAATGGCGGATTTGTATAAGGTGCCAAACCTGCCTCTGAATAAACCATTGAACCAAAATTGTCGGTGTTGTGAATTGCCGGCAAAATTTGTGTTGCATAAGTCATCGCCTTCATGGCCTGATAAGATGCCTTTTCAGAATCGGCCATTTTATCGATACGTGATCTTACATCAAGGGTTTGTGTAAATAACAGTGAATAAATGTCAAAACCTGCAGAAGGACCCATATCTACGAAATCGGAACTGTTTCCACCTTGTTTTGAGGTAACCTGTGTCCATGGATAAATGTACTGGAAATTATTGTAAAACCAGATCGTATAGTCGTTCGAGTACATCTGTTCGATAGCGGTCGCAACAGAAAATCGTAGGTCTGGTGTTGAGATTGTCGAGGGATTTGAATTCAAATCTGCAAATTTTTGTTTATCGCAGCCCCAAATCACCATGAAAATCAACGCAAATACTATTTTATATGTATTTTTCATGTTTGTTAAATTTATTGATTATTAAAAACCTACAGAAAGAGTCATTGTATATGACGCGGTATAAGGACTGAAAGAGCGTTCGCGGAACGATTCGGTACTTGTTGTTCCCCTGAAGCTTTCCGGGTTCAGATGATTGGGAAGGGAATTGTACAAATAACCAAGGTTCCGTGCATTTAATGCTACCGACAGTGTACTGGCTTTGATCTTTCGTGCCAAAGAAGTTGGAAGGTTGTAGTTCACTGTTACATTTCGTAAGGCGATATATTTCACTTCACTGAACCAATCCGAATTGATAACGCCGCTACTCCATGCATTGTTCCTGTAGGTAAAATAACTGGCGTGAGTAGGCTCGACATATCCTTTATTAAAAGCTTCAAGATAAGTTAAACCACTAACATCCTGGCTGATACCGGCAGGTGTAACAACTTTTTGTCCTGCTGCAAAAACTCCGTCAGGAATTACCCCGTCAACAAATTTCTGACCTTGTGAATCGGCAAATTTGGTTGTCCAGGCAACTCCGCCATATTCGGCGTCCCTTGCATACAAAGAAGTTTTAAGATAACCGTACGAAGTTCCGTATTTATTTGAATACGAGGCTATATCGCCACCAAAGCGGGCATCAACCAACACCGACAATGAGAAATTTTTGTACGAGAACTGGTTGTTCCATGAACCTTCAAAATCGGGCTGTATTTTACCTACTTCTTCAACTTTGTTGCTTCGTGTATAGTAAGCCCCTCTGCGGGTATCGTTCCAGGTTAAAATCTTCATTCCATTACGTGGGTCATTTGGATCGGCTGCATTGCTCCATTCTAAAGGTTTTGTATCCGTCATCAATATTCCATATTCGCCACCGTCATAAGCCACCGAACCAACGCGGAAGTTGCCATATTGAATATCGCCACCCAAAGTTTTGTAAGCACCAACTTCTTTTCGCAGGTTGGAAATCATCGTTCTGTTTCTCCAGTAATTGAAAGTGCTTTCCCATTCAAAATCGCGCGTTTTGACCGGAACAACACGCAAGGTGAGCTCTATCCCTTTATTGGTTAAAGAACCAATGTTTGAGATCATCGAATTGTATCCCGATTCGCCGGGAACTGGAATGGCACCAATCTGATTGTTGATTTTCTCATTGTAAGCTGTGAAATCGATACCCACACGGTTGCTGAAGAACCTTAAATCCAAACCAGCCTCGAATGAATTTTTCTTTTCGGGTTTAATACCTGGATCGACAAGTGTTGTTGATTTCGCATTGGTGTAAATAAACGATCCTCCTGCCATTTCGAAACTGCCTATTCCATATCCATTATTGATGAAATAGGGGCTTGTGTCATTTCCAACCTGTGCCAATGACAAACGTGTTTTGGCAAGTGTGACCCATTCAGGTAGTTTAAATGTTTCATTTGCAATCCATGATGTACTTACAGATGGATAGAAATAAGAATAGTTTCCAGTACCATCGGTATAAACCAATGATGATGACCAGTCGTTTCGGCCTGTAAGGTCAATAAACAATTGGTTTTTCCAACCTGCATTAAACAATGCATAAAGTGAATTGATCTGTTTTGTGCCGCTTACACCACCACCAGAACCTAATGTTTTTTTAGAGTTTCCGAGGAAAAACCTTCCGGGA
This sequence comes from uncultured Bacteroidia bacterium, assembly GCA_903834845.1. Taxonomy (GTDB): domain Bacteria; phylum Bacteroidota; class Bacteroidia; order Bacteroidales; family Prolixibacteraceae; genus JAAFHB01. The sequence continues at coordinate 6,990 of CAILKW010000376.1, forward strand.
ACAATTAAACCACCATCTGTCCAGACACTTGTGCTTTCTTTCTTCTGGTCCCAAAGTTCACCTCCCACGATGAGGTTAGTAGTAAAATCACCAAAGGTTTTGTTCATGTTCGCTGTTAATTTTGCAGTACGGCTAATATCCAGGCTATGACCCAATGAGTAGTAACCTCCTTCATTGGCATAACCTGTACCTAAGTTTTTCACTTCCGAAGAAACGGTGTAGTAGTTCATATTTGCCTCGGCTGTAACTGAAATCCAGGGAGCAAAATCGGCAGTCAAACGTACGATTGGTCTTGTAACCTGCTCGTTCCTAACGTTACTGTTCATATTGTAACTGAACCAAAGGCCGTTATTCGGGACATTTGCATATTTGTCGCCATAAGCCGAGGAGGGTACGCCCCCATGTGCCGCCTGGTATATTTCCGGTTTATTCCATTTTTTCGTATCATACCAGTTCTCAAGATTACCATCAAGAAAAGATGTAGAAAGGTCGTTTCCCGGGTTCTTTGGAGTTGAAAGGGTATAAGAAACGGAAGCTTCGGCTCTCAGCCATTTGGCAAATTTATAGGTGCCTGAAAACATGAGTGAATTTCTGGTGAACTCGTTCGATGGGGAAGTCCCTTTGCGTTTGTTGTACGAATCGGAAAGGAAAAATGTCCCTTTTTCGTTTCCACCACTTAAAGATACCGAAGTATTGGTATTGAAACCAGTATCATAAGCATCCTTCATATTGTTTTTTGCCGGAAGATATTTGGAAATGGAACCATCGAAATCTTCGATATCACGGCCATCAAATCTGGGTCCATAGGCTGTACCCTGCCAGGGGTGATCGATTTTTGTCATCATCCCTTTGTCGTTTTTATAATATTGGGTCATTGGTGCAAACTGGTAGTATCTGCCATTTGCATCCTGTTCACCAAAATCAACATAACCAGCAAGGGCACCGGTTCCATAAACATATTGGATATCTGGCTGTGCATAAACAACATCAACACCCACGCTTTGGGACACCTGAATGCCTAAACCTCTTTTGCCCTGTCCATCCTTGGTTTTGATCACAATTGCACCATTCATACCCCTGGAGCCATATAAGGCAGTCGAAGCAGCACCTTTCAATACTGAAATCGACTCGAAATCATCTGGATTAAGGTTTTTTAGCTGGTTTCCAAAGTCACCGGCATCAGCACTCCAGTCAGCACTTGCATTTGAAATACCATTCTCAATAATAACACCGTCGATAACAAAAATTGGTTGATTGCTCGCTGAATTTAGTACCGAAATACCCCTGATCTGGATTTTTGAGTTTCCAAACAAGCCACCATCGGAGGCTCCAATACTCAAACCTGTTGACTTTCCCTGAAGTGCCTGAACCGGGTTGGTTGTGTTGGCCAGAGCCAGCTCACCGCCTTTTACCTCAGTTACACCGTACCCCAGTTTTTTTGTTTCACGCTTGATACCCAGGGCTGTAACTACTACTTCCTCTAAACCAATGTTTTGTGAAACCATCTTTACATTAATAACCGTACGGTTATTCGCAGATTCTTCAACCGTTTTCATTCCGACAAATGAAAATACAAGAATCGACTTTTCTGAAGTAACTTTAATGGAATACTTTCCATCAACATCGGTCAGTGTCCCATGTGTGGTTCCTTTTTCCAATACAGTTGTTCCTGGAATACCAAGTCCATCAGAGTCGGCGACAACGGTACCCGTCACCAATTGCTGCGCCATTACACTGCCAAACAGCGAAATGCATAAGACCGTCAAGAATAAAATCTTTCGCATAGATTTTTAATTTTAGTTAAACTTGAAATTTAAATTGATAACTATTCCACAGCTGATTCGTTTAAAACTCCGTATCTGTGGATTTATACGAAGTAATGCTTTCAATTTTATAATTATTTTATATCCGTAAAAATCATCTCAGCAAAAACTTTCTGAAAAATCATCTCTGATGTTCCAAGCAAAGCCGACTGGTCACCCATATCAGATACAACAATTGGTGTACTTTCCGAAATTTTCTCAAGGCAAAGCCGGTTTAATGATTGCTGTATTGGAGATAAAACATATTGTCTTGCCTTCGACAGTGGTCCGCTTAATACGATTATTTCAGGATTCAGCAACTGAATAATATACGAAAGTCCCTTCCCCATGGCTATACCTATTTCATTCAGTATCGAAATACAAAACTCGTCCCCCTCGCGTGCTGAATTAATCACATCTTCGGGGGTTACTTTTTCAGGCTGACCCATAAATTGATTTAACAATGATGAAATTACATTGCCCTCAAATCCTTGTTTCACCCTTTTTATTATTGTGTTTGATGAAGCAATGGTTTCGAGACAGCCACGTTTTCCACATATACACAAATCACCGTTTTCGATCATTGGAATATGTGAAAACTCACCTGCAAAACCGTTCTTTCCGCTATAAAGCTGGCTGTTAACAAAAATTCCAAGTCCAAGACCCCAACTCCAATGGATTATAATAGCATCTTTGTAACCTTTGGCGGCTCCAAAATAAAATTCACCATGTGCATGCATTCTTGCATCGTTGTCTATGTATATCAGTTTGTTGAACCTTTGTTTCAGATCACGGCAAACATTCTGCTTCTTTTTATTCTTAATAGTATAATTAATTCCTGCCTTTGAACTGATCAACCCCGGCATATCAACTCCCAAACCATAAACTTTTTCATCACTTATATTGTGTTCAGCCATCAACTTCATTGCAGCATCATACAATTTGTCAATTAATTGTGGATCATCAATATGAGTATCAATTTCGATTATAGGTGTAACGAATTTATTATAGCAATCAACAATTGTCATACTTGCAGAAAAGCGTGCAAAATCACATGATATTACATAGAAACCATCTTCCGGTAATCCATAAAGGTTGGGCTTTCTTCCACCGCTTGACTCGCCAATACCAATATTTTTCACATAACCAGACGAAATCAAGTCATTCAGCAAAACAATGCAAGTTGGCAAGCTAATCTTAAGCCATTTGCCAAGTTCAGTTGCCGAAGTATATCCATTGCTATGCAGAAAACTCACTATTTTTCTTCTCTGCCTGATTTTATTCATTTCAGAGGATGAAATATTTTTCGTCAATATGCCATTATTTTGAACCATATCTTCTTTTAATAATAAAGAAACTAAATATATGCTTTCATAAACGACCGCAAAGATATTTAAATATTTTAGGAAGTATTTAAAATAATTAACTATTTTTCGATTTTGATCACATTTTTTTTGTGAATCAATTATTTAAAAATTTAGTTCTGATATATAATTGTTTGCTACTTTTGATTTTTTCAAGTAAATAGTTCCAATTACCAACCATCAATATTCGATGATAATGTGAATATCAGGATTATACATAGAAAAAGGTCAACTGCAGGTTTTATTATCTTAATAGGATTTATATTTCTGACTTATTGCTATTTTGAGTCGCGATGGATTAAAATTACCGAAATCGAGACCCGATCTGCAGATATTCCTGATTCGTTTAATGAGTCCGTGATTGTATTCATTTCAGATATTCACCTCGGACCATTTCTTTCTGCCCGAAGATTATCGCTTGTTGTTGAGCGCATTAACAACATTAAACCTGATTTTGTCCTTCTTGGAGGCGACTTTGTACATTATAATTCAAAGTATGTTGAACCTGTATTCAATGTTTTGGGAGGTTTGCGTACTCCTTTAGGGATTTATGGTGTTTTAGGAAATCATGACCATTGGGCAGGTGCAAGTCAAACCAGAAAACAAATGGTCAAATCAGGGATTATAAGTATTGATAACCAATCAGAGTGGGTAAAAAAAGGAACTGACAGCATCAAAGTTGGCGGAGTTGGTGATCTTTGGTATGATATACAGATACCGCAAAATACTTTCAAGGGATTGAAAAAATCGGACTTTGCAATTCTCGTTACGCATCATCCTGATTATCTCGAAAATATTAATTCCGATCTTATTGACTTGACACTTTCGGGGCATACACATGGTGGCCAGATAACCGTTTTTGGTCGGTGGGCTCCGATTTTACCTTCGGAGTACGGGCAGAAATACCGGTATGGTTTAATTGAACATGGCAAAACAAAATCGTATATCTCCTCAGGAATTGGAAACGTAATACCTCCTCTGCGATTTTTCTGCAGACCTGAAATTGTAGTAATCCGCCTGAAAAAATCGGTTTATTGAAAGTGAATAATGCCACAAAAAAAAATAAAAACTAAGGATTCCAGACTGATTTTTCAAAGATTCGACGTTTCTGAAACTCCATTCATCGTCAAAATCCGGCGATTCGCCGATTAAAACGGACTTTAAATCATTTTTGTTTTTTTTCGCTCAGTTTTCGAACCACTTTTGTTGCATAATTTTAAAAACAATACAAGATGAATTACATTAAGACTTTGATTTTAATCCCGATTTTGATCTTTCAATTATCCGGCGTTGAGACTAACGTAAGTTACGAATCGTTTAACTGGAACAGTCTATATGAAAAAGTTAGTCAGGACTCAATTAAAGAAACACAATCACAGGTAAAGGTAAATATCACCGAAAAAAATACTGTTACAAATAACAAGCGCACCCCAAGAAAAAATTCTGTAATGAGCCACCCGGTTTTTAGCGTAACTCAAAACGCTGAACTTTTTTAAAACCTGAAATTCCAGGTGACAGAAGGTACTACAGAGAATAGATATATCTTAACTGCTTCGGTTGTAGTTGGCTTATTCTCGTTGGTGCGGAACACAATAGAATAAGCATTTTTACGCCCATAAGCATTGAATAGCCCAAAGTTCAGTTCTGATTTAAATTTGTCGGTCTCCCGGAGCATTAAAGTCACCCCAAGATCCAAACGATGATATGCAGGCATCCGATACCCGTTTCTGCTTGTATAATAGCTGACTATATTCCCATCAATAGTGTATTTTCCACTTGGAAAAGTAATTGCATTTCCCGTATAATAAACCCATGTTGACGATAAAACAAGCTTTTTGGTAATTTCAAAATTGGCTACAACAGCAACATCGTGTGTACGATCCTGACGGGCAGGATACCAGCCACCATAGTTTATTTCGGAAAACTTTTTTTCGCTTCGGGACAAAGTATAGGAAATCCACCCCGAAAATTTACCCGCCTCCTTTTTGAATAAAAACTCAATGCCGTAGGCGCGTCCATTACCGAAAAGAAGCTCAGCCTCAGCATTTTCGTTAAGAAAAACATCTGCATTATTACGGTAGTCAATCTGGTTTTTCATGTCTTTATAATAGCCTTCAATCGAAAAATCAAATCCGGCTGTTTTAAACTCCCTGAAATATCCTGCTGAAACCTGTGAAATATATTGTGGCTTAATATTATTTGAGCAAGGAAGCCAGTAATCAACTGGTGTTCCCGCCGAAGAGTTTGATAATAAATGGATATACTGACTCATTCGGTTATAACCTGCTTTTACAGATGACTTATTCGATACAAGCCATGTTAAGTTAAACCGAGGTTCAAATCCAAAATAATTACGAAAAATCTTTCCGGCTGTAAAAGTTCTGGTTTCAATAATACTTGCTGTTGAATTGTAGGTGTTTTCAGTACCAGGACCAATTCTTGAAAAAGTTGATAACCTTACCCCACAACCAATATTAATTTTTTCTGAAAACTGATACTCCGAAAAAGCATAAACAGCATTCTCCCACCCATCCTTTTCAGAAATTTTAAAGCTTTGTATATTTTTTGAACTTGAAACAACTTCCCCAGGCTTGAAGTAATGATAAACAGAATTAAAACCAAAAAGTCCGCTCAAACTATTTGACAACGACAAAAAATAATCTTGTTTGACGGAAATATCTTTTATTCCTGCCTGAAGTGAAAATTTCCCGTCAATATCTCCTTCAGTCTTGTAATTATAATCATTAATAACCATTGTGGTATTTGCAAAAAGAGTTGGCGAGAATTGGTGATTCCAACGAAGAGATCCTGCTTTGTTACCCCAGCTAAAACCAAAATCCTCGGCATCCAACACATCACGACCAAAATATCCGGAAAGGTATATCCGATTATTATTATTAATGATCAGGTTTGTCTTTAAGTTTAAATCGTAGAAATACAACTTGTTATCCTTTATATTCTCATCATTCGCCAAGGGCAGAAAAATGTCGGCATAAGTTCTGCGCCCTGAAATCATAAACGAAGACTGATCCTTCAAAAGGGGACCTTCAGCCATAAACCGCGAAGAAATAAGACCAATCCCACCAGAGTATTTAAAACCCTTCATATTGCCTTCTTTCATTCTAATATCCATCACAGAAGAAGCTCGCCCCCCATATCGGGCAGGAACACCTCCTTTGTATAATTTAACATCACGTATGGCGTCAGAATTGAAAACAGAGAAAAACCCCAAAAGGTGTGACGGATTAAAAACCGGTGCGTCATCTAATAGAATAAGATTCTGGTCTGAATTTCCACCCCTAACATAAAAACCGGCATTACCCTCACCTACAGGCGAAACTCCAGGCATAAGCTGTATTGATTTAAGAATATCCTGCTCACCAAAAAGAACCGGTATCATGCTTAACTCTTTTACATCGAGACGTATAGTTCCAATCTCATTTTGTCGTACATTATCTTCTTTAATTTTACCAACAACGGTGATCTCCTCAATTTTTGATTCCTGAGGCGAAAGTGAAAAATTCCCATGCAGGTTTTTATCGAAAACCAATTGCTTTTTAATTGTCTGATAACCAATATATGAGAATATGATATTGTATTTTCCTTCAGGTAAAGTGATTGAAAAAAAACCGTATTCGTTTGAGCTTACACCTATTGTTAATGCCTCGGGATAGATAGTGGCGTAAAGAAGTGCCTCACCCGATGTTGCATCACGAAGATAACCACTAAGTGTGAAGCGTTGCTGTGTAAAACCCGTAAACGGAAAGGCCGTAAACAGAAAAAAAACAGAAAAAAAACAAACTTTCAACAATGCTGTGAATCCTGAACCCTGACTTTTAAATATTTGCATCTAATATTTTCGGAAATTCAGCAAATTTAGTTTTTTTATTAAATTTGAAGTCAATTAATATTCAAAACTATGAATTACAAATTTACCGGATTATTACTGCTTACAATTACTTTATCAGTCACGTTATTCGGACAGCAGGGAAAACAAACGGCTCTTAACGCTAATCAAATCATTGACTTGGTAAAGAAACATGTTAACTGCCCGTGGTCTGCCGAAACTGTTGACACCTTTAAATCGGGTAATCCTGATGATCTGATCACAGGGATTGAAGTATGTATGTTTGCCGATATGAAAGCACTTAAACAGGCGGCTACAGATAAATGTAATCTGATTATTGTACACGAACCAACATTTTATAGCCATCTTGACGAAACCAAAACTTATGAAAACGACCCGGTATATCAGGGAAAGAGAAAGTTTATAAACGATAATAAATTGATTATATGGCGATTTCATGACCATATTCACCGGACAAAGCCAGACGGAATTTATGTTGGGATGATCGAAAAATTGGGATGGAAACAAAACCAGACCGATAGCTCGATGATCCGTTTTAGGTTTGAGTCGCAAAAATTGTCACAATTTATCAGTCGGCTGAAGTCGGCTTTCCCCGGAAGTACATTCCGCGTAGTTGGCAATCCTGAAATGAAAGTTACAAATGTGGCTCTTGCTGTGGGTGCTCCCGGCTCAACGGGTCATATTAAACTGTTGCGCGAAGAAAATATTGATTTACTGATTGCAGGGGAAGCTCCTGAATGGGAAACATATCAGTATGTGTATGATGCATTGTTACTTGAAAAAAACAAGGCTGTTATTTTTCTGGGGCATACCAATTCCGAGGAGGCAGGAATGAACTATTGTGCCCGATGGCTTAAAGGTTTTATTCCCAAGGATATTCCTATCAAATATTTTGAAAACGGGTCAAGTTTTGTAACGTATTAATTGCTTTGTGGCGTTGAGCTATCATTTTTACCAAGACGTTGCCGTTGGGTTAGGATATGCGGCCACTGCGGCCACTGCGTGGCGGGGATTCTGCTTTGTACAAGTTTTTGGATGATCATTTTTTCCCAAGGCGTTGCCGCTGGGTTAGAGTATGCTGCCACTGCGTGGCGGGGATCCTGCTTTGTACAAGTTTTTGGGTGATCATTTTTCCCAAGGCGTTGCCGTTGGGTTAGAATATGCTGCCACTGCGTGGCGGGGATTCTGCTTTGTACAAGTTTTTGGGTGATCATTTTTCCCAAGGCGTTGCCGTTGGGTTAGAATATGCTGCCACTGCGTGGCGGGGATTCTGCTGAGATGTAAACTTGCCACCATAATCTTGATTTTCAACAAAATCCAACCTTAGTACTTGTCATTGCGCGGAGTGCGGCAAAAGGTTCCCTTTCGAATTCAAAACAAACTGCACTCCAAAGCAATCCCATCCTAAGAAGCAATGTGCTAAAAACATTGTTTTGACTGTGCTTCAAATTATGGGATTGCCGCATTAAGCAATTTGAACCTGCTAACCTTTTAGTATAGAGACACTTAATTCGCAATGACAATTCCGAGAGGAAGATCATCCTAATCAATTAAATGCGAACCATTTTGAATCACGATTACTACCCCGGCACAATCAACAGGCTAAACCTAATATACCCTAACCCAATGGCAACGCCTTGGGATATGATGAAAAAAACCCAATGCCAACGCCTTGGGTAATGATAAAAAAACGAAAAAAAAATTCCGCCAAAGGCGGATCTGTAAAATTCGTAAGCCTTCAAAAAAGCGTGTCAAAACCCTGCTCCGCTTAGGTTTTGCCTCACTTTTTTTCGGCTTACTCACTTGCCCTACCTTCCTTAGCTCAAAGGAATAGGCCGGAAAAGCATCCACCAAACTACGGGACGAATACCACGCGGAGCCCCAGATAGTAGCAGCTGCTGCCGGGGGTAAAGCCGTAGCGGTTAACCGAGCGACAGAAAGCACCGTCGTAGAACCACGAGCCACCGCGAAGCACACGGTCCGCACCCGTAGAAGGCCCTTTTGGATTTGTTTGAGGTGATGAAGGATAATCACCGTACCAGTCATTACACCACTCCCACACATTGCCGTGCATATTGTACAACCCCAAAACATTGGGTTGAAAATGATTTACAGGAACAGTATTTTCCCTGTATATCCCTTTCTTATTGTTGTTATACGGGTAATTACCATCAAAATTTGCTTGCTCTGTGGTCAAATTATCACCGGTGCTGAATGGCGTTGATGTCCCGGCACGGCAGGCAAACTCCCATTCAGCCTCAGTTGGCAAACGGAATTTTTTGCTTGTTTGTTCAGATAACCATTCGCAATAGGCAACAGCATCATACCAGCTTACATGCACAACAGGATGATCGTATTCGGCAGGTGTCCGTTCTTTTCCCGAAACGCCAAATCGCCAGTTTATCCCCTTCTCTATGTTCCACTCCTTACCGTTCCAAACATAGCTGCCATCACCTTTTTCGGCATCGGTCATATATTTCTTATCATCAATGAATTTCTTAAATTCGGCAACTGAAACAGCGTATTTACATATATAGAAATCCGAAAGTTTTACCTGATGTTGAGTTTCATTATCTCGTCTGTCAACTTCATTTTCAGGACTACCCATCGTAAATATTCCACCTTTTACAAAAACCATAAAATCCTGTATTTCAGGAAATTTTTGCTTTCGTAAACGTTCCTGTTCTGCTTTTTTATCCTGTTCTATTTGCCGTAATCTTTTCTGCTCTGCCTCAATTGCTTCAAGTTTTTGCTGCTCCAATCTTTCATTCTCATCTGCTGCTTGTTTCTCTTTCAAGCGTTGGGAAGCTATAAGTTTGTTTTGTATTTCGGCTTCATTTTTAATTCTTTCATTTTTAATTCCTTCATTTTCAAGCCTTTCATTTTTAATTCGTTCATTTTTTGTGGTGGTTTTCTTTATGTCATTGATTACCCTTTCCATACCGGAATCAAATTTTTTATCACTTAAATCTACACAAAACGAACTTTTAAGTTTACGAATTGTGGAAGGTAATGCAGCTTTTAACTGATTAAACCTTTTGCGATCATCAGTCAGATCATCAAAATCACGATTTTTTTCCAAACGTAATTTTAGAGTTTTATTGATTTTTTCGAGTTTAATATCAATTGCATCTAATACATTGTCGGTAAATTCAACCTCAAAAAACTCATTATCAATGTTACATGGCATAA
>CAILKW010000377.1 GCA_903834845.1 uncultured Bacteroidia bacterium
AAACTTTCAAAATTTATATGCGCTACCTTATATCCATTCTGTTTTAATTTTTCTGCAAGTTGTCCGAAATAAGTACTCTTGCCTGTCTGACGTGGCGCCCAAATAGTGAAATACCTATTAGATTCGACCAATTCAATTCCTTGTTTTATTAAATTGGTTCGTTCTATTGTGTAATGTTGTTTAGCAATATTGGGTCCCGATGTATTGAATCTTCTCATTCTTCCAGCTTATTTTTTTGTTTCAAAGTTAAGGTTTTTTATTGCTTTGTCAACAGGCTATTTTCTAATGTTTTTTGTGTGTCTGATGGTTTTAAGAGCAAAAAAAACCGACAACCGGCTTTCCTGAAACGAAAAAGGAAAGCCAATTGTCGGATTAATTAATTGAATTTTTGCAGGTTATCTTGTTTTGCCGTAAACAGGGCCATACGTGTCGCAGGCGCGGTAGTCGGCTCCTTCTTTATCCATTCCAAAAGCATTCCAGACTGCAGGGCGGAATATTTTCTCTTCGGGAACATTGTGCATACAAACCGGGATTCGTAGCATTGCAGCCAGTGCTATAAGATCGGCACCAATATGGCCGTAACTTATTGCGCCGTGGTTGGCTCCCCAGTTGGCCATCACATTATACACATCAGCAAATGGTCCTTTTCCTGTTAATCGTGGAGCAAACCATGTTGTTGGCCAGGTTGGATTTGTGCGAACATTGAGTACTTCATGAACTTCTTCAGGCAATTGTATAGTCCACCCTTCGGCAATCTGAAGCACCGGGCCGATACCTTTTACCAGGTTTACCCGCGACATAGTAACCGGCATTTCACCCTCAGTATTGAAATGCGATGAGAAACCTCCTCCACGGAAATAACCAAGATCTGCAGCAGGCCAGTCGGTTGCATCAAGGCAAGCCTTTGCTTCGGCCTCGCTGATTTCCCAGAATGGTTTCATTGCAGGCTGCCCATCTTTTTGCTGTTTTGCAGTAGCATCAAGGGTAGTAGAACCTGAGTTTATCAGGTGAATAATTCCGTCAGCTGCTTTGCCTGTAAGCTCTTTACCTGTAACACGTTCAACAGCATCGGGACTCCAATATGTGCGGACATCAGAAAATATCTGTGAAGTATTAGTTAAAAGATGACCGAATAACATTGCTACACCGTTTAAAGAATCATTTTCGGTGGCCATTACGAATGCTTCGCGAATACCGTTCCAATCGAATGACGAGTTTAGGATTGCTTCCATAAAGTCTCCGTTTGGCAGATGATCTGTCCATTGACGTTGTCCCTGAAATCCTCCGGCAATAGCATTATGGCCAAGTGCTTCTTCACCAAAACCTAATTCAGCTAGCCGCGGATTTCCAATCATAAGGTCGCGGGCAATAATTGTCATTTTTACAACCATTTCCCATTCCCACTCTTTACGTTCGGCAGAAAGCTGAACTTCAGGTTTGTTTGGATCCTCGCCCTCTTTACAATTGATCCTCACCCAGGCAAGGGCTTTTTCAAATTCAACTTTATCATAGATTCCCCGCTCTGCTCTGCGAATCAGCTCCGACATATCAACGACTTCGGTACGCATTCCAAGATAATCGAGGAAAAACTCCTGATCAACATACGACCCGGCGATACCCATTGACATACCGCCAATTGAGAGGTATGACTTATTTCTCATTTGAGCCACTGCAAGCCCCGCCTTGGCAAATTGAAGTACTTTTTCTTTCACATCGTCAGGGATTGAAGTATCACCTGCATCCTGCACATCGCGACCATAAATTCCAAAGGCAGGTAAACCTTTCTGGGCATATCCCGCGAGGGCAGCAGCAAGATAGACAGCACCCGGCCGCTCTGTTCCGTTAAAGCCCCAAACTGCCTTTGGAAGTAGCGGGTCGGTATCCATAACCTCAGTTCCATAGCACCAGCAAGGAGTTACTGTCAGCGAAACACCAACACCTGCACGTGCAAATTTATCGGCACACATGGCAGCCTCGGCAACACCGCCAATGGTGCGGTCGGCAATAACACACTCAATCTTTTCTCCGTTGGGAAAGCGAAGATTTTCTGTAATAAGCTGTGCAGCAGCCTTTGCCATATTCATCGTTTGAATCTCAAGTGATTCTCTTACACCTTGAAGACGCCCATCAATCACGGGACGGATGCCAATT
>CAILKW010000378.1 GCA_903834845.1 uncultured Bacteroidia bacterium
AAAATACGATTTAAATCTTTGCCCGCTTTGCATTACTTTTACCAATCTATAATATTTTAGACAGTGAGCACAAAATTACTTCTTATTACTCCTCCATTTACTCAACTGAATACGCCATATCCTGCAACGGCTTATTTGAAAGGTTTTTTGAATACCCAATCAATTCCATCGTACCAATGCGATCTTGGAATTGAAACAATCTTGGCTTTATTTTCTTCGGAAGGACTAAAAAACCTGTTTCAGGAAATTGAAATTATAAAACCTGAATTGTCGTGTAATGGGTTGCGCATCTTTAATTTACGTGAAAGATATTTATTAACAATAGATAGGGTGATTGCCTTTTTGCAGGGAAAAAATTGTGATCTTGCTCACCTTATTTGCAACTGTGACTACTTGCCGGAAGCTTCGCGGTTTTACCCAACTGATGATTTGGAATGGGCTTTTGGAACAATGGGTCTGCACGACAAAGCGAAACATCTCGCTACACTTTTCCTCGAAGACCTTTCGGATCTTATTATTGAAGCTATTGATCCTCACTTCGGATTTAGTCGTTATGCCGAGCGTTTGGGTAGGTCAGCCGCTACTTTCGATGAGATGGAAAGAACACTTATTGCGAAAGAAAGCCTCATAGACAAGATTATGCTTAACTTATTAAACCAAAAAATTGAGTTTTGTAAACCTTCCTTGATTGCTATTTCAGTTCCATTTCCGGGAAATCTGTACAGTGCTCTCAAATGTGGACAATTCATAAAAAAACATTTTCCTGAACTTAAAATCGTTATGGGAGGTGGCTTTGCCAATACCGAACTCCGTAGTTTGAAAGATCCTCGTGTTTTCGATTACTTCGATTTTATTACTCTCGATGACGGAGCAGCACCCATTTTGAGTTTGATAAAATACCTTGAAGGAAAACGTGACAAATCCAGTCTGAAACGAACTTTTACGCTTGAGAATATTGTGGTTGCTTATATTGGTGGTTCCTCTTTGCCTGACTTTTCACATGTTGACTTAGGAACTCCCGATTACTCAGATTTTCTGTTGGATTCGTACCTTTCGGTGATAGAAATAATTAACCCGATGCACCGCCTTTGGAGCGATGGCAGATGGAATAAACTTACGTTAGCACATGGTTGTTACTGGGGTCGCTGTACTTTTTGCGATACAACTCTCGATTATATTAGTCGCTACGAACCTAATAATGCACAAATTTTATGTGACAGGATTGAAGAAATCATTCGGCAAACCGGTCAGATTGGATTCCATTTTGTTGATGAGGCAGCTCCACCCGCTTTAATGCGCGATTTAGCTTTGGAAATCATTAGGCGTAAAATTGCAGTTGTCTGGTGGACAAACATCCGTTTTGAAAAAAGCTTCACTTACGATCTTTGTTTGTTGCTGAAGGAATCGGGATGTATTGCTGTTTCCGGAGGTTTGGAAGTGGCTTCCGACAGGTTGCTGAAACTGATTAACAAAGGTGTGAGTATTGATCAGGTGGCAAAAGTGACCAACAATTTCAGGCAGACAGGTATTATGGTTCATGCATACCTGATGTATGGTTTTCCAACCCAAACTACTCAGGAAACCATTGATTCTCTCGAAATTGTAAGACAATTGTTCGAAGCCAAATTGATTCAGTCAGGATTTTGGCATCAATTTGCTCTTACAGCACATAGTCCTATTGGTTTGAATCCGGCTTTGTACAAGGTTAAAATTGAAAACCAAAAACCGGGGGCTTTTGCCAATAATGATTTGATTCATAGGGATTCAACTGGAGCGAACCATGAATTATTCAGTGCTGGACTTAAAAAATCTCTTTTTAACTATATGCACGGCATTGGTTTTGTGATTCCAATTTGTGATTGGTTCGACATTAAAACTCCGAAGACAACCATTTCGCCGAATTATATAAAGCAGATTATTGGTAATCAAAATTTTGACCCTGTCAGACCCAATAAAAAAATTGTTTGGCTTGGCGGTATTCCTTCTATTCGGTACTATACCAAAAGAAAGAAGAATCAAATTTTTGAAATGGCGGAACTCACTTTTGTGAACAGAAAAACAAATTTGGTTCTTGAAATGAAAAAAATTGATGCCATATGGATGTACGAGCAGTTTGTGAACAATTTGATTAATAATACATTAAAAATTACTTTTGGTGAACTTGAAAAGAGTTTTGAACTACAAACAGGAAACGATTTCGTCCTTTTCTGGAATAGTCCGGTTATGCTGCAATTTAGGAAGAATGGATTGTTAATGCTGTAAATAATAACGTTAAACGTTTACTCCTTCTTCACTACTTTCCCGGGCAAAAATTCGTTGAAAACCCTTTCAATATATTTTGCTGATTCTTTTGACTGGCGGTCTATCCGGAATTTGTGGATTTTTGATGCGTTAACAACTATCCTCAATTCCCTTGCAAAGTTTGGACCCTTGATTTCAACATTTTCTACTTCATCATACAACAACATAAAATTTAGCTTGTGGTTATAAACCATATTTTCCGGATTAAAATCAGCCATTTCCATAGCTCTATTTGATCTTCTCTGATCATTTCGCATGTCAAAAATTAGTCCGATAGCACCTGCTATAAGGGCTGTTGGTGTAAAACCGCCCAGAACACCTCGGATGGTGCCGGACGAGTTGATACCGAAACTTCCGGTTTTAGCGAAAACCACGCAATTGTTGAAAAAGAAACAAGTAAAGATTTTTGCGAAGGGGAAACCCGGCTGTGTAAAACCATCAAGTACAGTTGGCGGCTTATTTTGGACGTTGTGACCATTACTATTAGTGCTTTGTATGACTTCCATATATGATTTTTTAGGTCACTAATATAGCAAAAAATGGCGTTTGTACGATGACGAATACCTGGTTTTTTAATTCATAAATAGTATTAAAACCGGTTTTATTTTCACGAATTCTTTACTTTTGGGAAATGAATTAACCATTTCGCTTAAAAGTATTATTTTTGATGTCGCAATGAATTTTTAGAGTGAAGATGACTTTTAGTTAGCTGAATTTTGACACTATAAATCCTTAAAGATCGAACAATATGAAAACAATTTTTTTCGCTTTGATTATCGGGTTATTTGTAAATCCGCTTGTTAGTTTTGGAGCTGAGCCAGTTCGTAAACCATTCGTTGAAATATCACTTAACGGGCAGGTTATTTCGCCTGGACAGAAGGCAGAATTGCGACCCGGTGAAAAGGTAAAAATAACAGCAGTACTTCGGGGGGGTAAACGCGACTATTGTTCGATGCCTGAAAAATATGCCAACATTGGCCAAACAACCCAAATTGTATCAAAAGGTGACGATGGTATGTTTTTTACTATTCAGGGCGGAGGTCAATTCCGAGGTGAATGGAAGTTGGGAGACGAAACTGCTACCTTTATTTCTTCATCCGAGGTAGTAATTGAACCACTTCCAAAACAAGGGATTAAGCAAAGCGAAGCATATATTACTCTTCCTAAATCGGGGTTAGGTCAGACTTATCTGAAAGTGAAAGTTAATACTCTGTGGAAATATCAACGTACTACCCCTGCCGGTACAACCAACACCGAAGAAGTTAACACTGGCGAAGACACCTTTTATCTTGTTCTTTCAGGTGCATCTGGGTCTTGGTATTCATCAGAAAATATTGTAGTTACCGGAACAGAGAATTTTTCGGTGCGAAATAAGCTTGACCAGGTTCAACGATTCTACACGGAGATTGCCGCTGCATTGAAGAATAAAAATATGGGAAATGTCAGTATGCACATTGCCAATCTGCAAAGCTCACTGACCTCGTTGAAAAGTGAAATAGAAAGGCAAAAACGCGATAATAGCTCTTTCGAATGTGAGGTATCCCTTCTTGGATCTCCGACCGATTTGAGCATGGAACATTTAAATAAATTACAGAAACTGGCTGATGCCTGGAGAACACAGTACGACATTTCGCAGGCAAATACCATTAAAATTAATCAGCTTCTGCTTAATAAACAGATAAGTCTGACAAATAACATTATGAAATCAGTTATAAAAAACTATCTTGACTGGGCCAGTCCAATACCATCGGATGCTACTGATTTGGTTTCCATTTATAATCCATCACAAACACTTGGAGTATTCGTTTTACCCATAAAATTCCTTAGCTGGAACGAAGGTGCTGCCGAAGACGCTTCTATTCTCAAAGATCAGGTAGTAGGTATTAAAATGCTTAGTGAACTTCGTGATTTTTATCAGGAACGTTATCAGAAATCTGTCGAAGAACGAAAAATAATAATCAATACTCAAAACTCTCTCCTTCCGATTAAAGCTGTTGATAATCAATTGAAAGGGTATTTTTCGGGATTAAGCTGGCTTAAATGGACACCCAGAAAGAATTAAAGTATTGACATAAAAGATTGTTTTTTGGTTACACGGTTCAAACTTTTTACATCTCTTTTTTACCATAAAGATGCTCTGCAGTATTTCTGCAAACGTCTGCAATGGCCTGTTCTGAAAGGTTTTCGAGAAAAACATCGTAACGATTTAGCTCAATACCAATTCTTTCGAATCGTGTAACCAAATCACTTCCTATGCAAATTCGTGAGCTGTATTTTTCAATCAGATTCAACCAGTTTTTATCCGGTATTCTGTTAGGACAGATTACTTCATCGAAAATAATCCATGATATATCAACCGAAAGATGCTCGTATTGATCAAGCAAGCGTTCGATCATAAGGAAATAATAAGGAAGGTTGATACGTCTGCTTATTCCGCAATGTGCTAATATGAACTGTGTCTTTGGAAAATCGAGTAAAGCTTCTTCCAATTCATATAAATATATCGGATGGTCTTTTTTTGTAATTGAAGAAACATTTTGATGTAGAAGAACTGGCAGATTTTTATCGGCTGCAAATTCATATACAGGCCATAATGCTCTATGATTGGCTCGCGGAGATTCACCGTAGGTAAAGGCAGTGAGATCATCGTGCCTCAACAATAATTC
>CAILKW010000379.1 GCA_903834845.1 uncultured Bacteroidia bacterium
ATCTAAAATCGAAAAGGATGAAACCGGGCGGCTCCATCCTTTTACTAAAACTAACCAAACTAACTAACCTAACTAAACCTAAACTTATGAAAAAAAATGTAATGCAAATGTAAGCCTCTTGAATCAACCCACCAAATATTTTAAGTTAATAAATTGTAAAGGAATTGAAAACTTTTTGAATGTAATAATTAAACTTCTTCGGAACATACTTTGCAATACAAAAACTCAATATTTCTGAGGCACAAAAGTCTGCTCCGACATTGGCGGGCGCACATAAGCCTTGTCTTTTGCCAACGGTGGTAAAACAATTGTTTCGCGAGGGACATCTTCGTAAGGAACAAGACTTAGCAAGTGGCTGATACAATTAAGCTGCGCCCTTCGTTTGTCATCGGCTACAACAACATACCACGGAGATAACTTAGTGTCGGTATAAGCAAAAATATCATCTTTAGCCTTGGAATAGTCAATCCATTTGGTGCGGGACTCAACATCCATTGGGCTGATTTTCCATCTGCGCGTAGGGTCTGTAATTCGCTTTATGAACCGTTTTTCTTGTTCCATATCGTTCACCGAAAACCAATATTTTATCAGAGTAATACCCGACCTTATAAGCATACTTTCAAAGTTGGGACACGAGCGAAGAAAGTCCCAATATTCTGAATCTGTGCAAAAACTCATCACCCGCTCAACACCTGCCCTGTTGTACCAGCTTCGATCGAAAAGAACCATCTCTCCGGCGGCAGGAAGATGAAATACATACCTTTGAAAATACCACTGCGTTTTCTCTTTTTCGGTGGGAACACCCAAAGCAACCACACGACAAACGCGAGGATTGAGACTCTCGGTAATACGTTTAATCACACTTCCTTTGCCTGCAGCATCGCGGCCTTCGAAAAGTACAACTACCCGAAGACCTTTATATTTAATCCACTCCTGTAATCTCACAAGTTCAACCTGCAATTTGGCTATCTCCCTCTCGTACTTGTGTTTAGGATATTTGTCAATCTGACTCTCATCAGGGATGGAAACTACGCTGTCAGGTAAAACAGAAAATTCTCCTTCAGATTTTGTTTTGGATTCTTCTTCCATAATTTTTTCATTTTTGTGTCCCATTTCAATGATTTTAGTAGTGCAATATACGATTAAATGTGATTCATCCGGAGTATAAAACAGAAATAAACTGCATTTTAAAATTTAACTAACCACCAGCGTAGAACAAAAGTAAATATTAAATGCTATATTAGATATAAATTAAAACTAAAAATTATTTTACCATGAATGACACAAAATTAGGAAATCCGGCGGTTGTTGGCTTAGCCGGTTTCGGTTTAACCACCTTATTGTTACAGTTCCACAATATTGGTATTGGTGGACTTGGTCCTGTTCTTGCTATGGGATTGGTGTTCGGCGGATTAGCTCAGCTAATTGCCGGATTTATGGAATTTAAAACCGGCAATAACTTTGGATTTGCAGCCTTTTCGAGCTACGGTGCTTTTTGGATTGGCCTTTCAGTAATATGGTTGTTGAACGATTTTGATGTTTACAAATCATCAACTACTGATATTGGGTTGTACCTCGTTGGTTTTACGTTGCTGACTGCAATATTCTGGGTTGGGTCGTTGTATATCCATACTGCCATGACAATAACGTTTGCCACCTTGCTTCTGGGCTTTATTCTTTTGGACTTTGGCCATTTTGGTTTTCCTTTGATGAATGTTATTGCCGGTTATGAACTAATAATCTGTGCCTTTTCGGCCTGGTATATGATGGCTGCCATAATAATAAATGATCTTTCAGGAAAAATATTGTTACCATTCGGCAAACCATGTATTAAAAAGAAATAAATAAAAAGGCCGTCTCATGAGGCGGCCTTTTTTATTTAGAATATTTTCAAATTTTAATTATTTTTCGCATAATAACCTGTTTATCAAAAGTAAACCTGACAAAGTAAACTCCGGGTGTTAAGTTGTTTGTCATAGTTTCAAAATCGCCTGATTGTAAACCCTCAGACTGTACCTGATCTTTAATTAGCCAGCCACTGTGTTTCCCCGACACGTCATAAAGTTCGATTGATACCGGCAATTGCTTGTTTAATGAGTAACTATAAGAGAGTTTATCATGAAATGGATTTGGAGAAAGAACAACCGTAATTTCCGCTATTTCACTAGTAATATCCTCATTAATAGACATACCTGTTATATCCGATCCTATAAGCGCGCTCCGTTGATTACGCTGTTGGGTATTTATATAGGCAGTCTTTGTAAAAACGGGAGCTCCTTCGTTATATCGTGTTTCAACCATATTGGTAGTTAATACCGGGTATCTGTACCCGGATGCATACCAACTATACCGAACAATGTTTACATCTGTTGTTCCGCACATATTGATTTGCAATCCTTTTTTAATGGATTTCACACGTAAAGCGTTTTCAACGACTCTATCCGGTAGAACAAGTGTACCAAAAGCGTCTGCTGCCACTATACAATCTCCGAAGAAATCAATTTTGCTTGTCTCGTTGAAATAAGCAATACCGATAAAATGGTCTGTGAATTGTTCGCCATAAGCAAAAGGGTACTTCATTTTCAAAACAGGATCCGAATAAACGAGAGTCATTTTCAGCTCGTTATTCGAATAACCCAACTCTTCAAGCTTGGTTTGGGTAGAATTCATAAAATAATCGTACCCGTTCTCAATGAGAGAGGTATTATAAAAACGTAAACCCTCCAATTCTTGGACAGAGCCAATCTGAATTTTACTGACAGGATTTTCCCCTTTTACCTGAATATTTGTATAATCCCATATCTGATTGGCTCCAGCATTACCGGCCTCCAGATATTGAATCTCCTTTGAAATATTTGTATCACCAATATTCAAGGCATTATTTTTATGTGTCAAAGTGGGTTGGCCGAATAAACCGATACACATAATTAAAAATGCAGCTGTCAAAAGTAGTTTTTTCATGATTCCTATTTTTTTGTTGAATTCAAAATATCCTGAACCCGTGGAACAAATATTTGATCAGGCGAATTTACGAGAAAAATGCTTACATGATATCAAAATTTCATTTTTTTTTTATTATTCCGATTGGTTAATTTTTAACGTTCTTTGTCCAATATTAAAGAAGTATTTGAAAATAGGCAAAACTATTTTTGTTTACAATTCACATCAGGATTATGAGAAATATTACATTTATTTTGGCTTTCTGTTGCTTCTTCTTTTCTTCGTGCTATTCTACAAAGCAGGCATCAAATCAGGTAAAAATTGGGATGTGTTCAGATGTACATATTCCAACCATGCATGATTCAAAGTTTCGTATAACAACCTTTATGGATGCGATGAAAGAAACAAACCCTGACTTTATTATTGAATTAGGGGATTTTGCAGAAATTTCTGATACTGATTATTTTAAAATTTGGAATTCTTTCCACTGGGACAAGTTTCATGTCATTGGTAATCACGAAACGGATGGAGGTCATACATTGGCTCAGGCATTAGCGGTTAGGAAAATGAAAAATTCATTTTATTCTTTCGATAAATGTGGTTTTCATTTTGTTGTCTTGGATGGAAATGATAAAAAGGATGATAATGTGAAAGGATACAGGCAGTTTATTGGAAAACCGCAAATAGAATGGCTTGAAGACGACTTGGCAAAAGCTGTCTATCCTGTAATTATTTTTTCACATCAGGGTCTTGTTACATATCAAGGTGCTGAGGCCGATTATGGAATTGAAAACGGAGATCAGGTACGAAAGATCATTGAAGATCACAATACTGAGAATCCTCCTAAAAGGGTAATCGCTTGTTTTAATGGTCATACACACTGGGATTACGTTGAAAAAATAAATGAAATTTGGTATATTCACATTAATTCGATGGCATACAACTGGCTCGGTGATTCATACACCAAAATAAGGTACAGTAAAGAAGTGGATCAAAATTTCAAATGGATTAAATACACCGCGCCTTACAAAGATCCTTTGTTCACAACAGTGGTAATTTCAACAAAGGGATGGATTAAGATATCAGGGAAAAAATCAGAATGGGTAGGCCCGTCACCTTTTGAATTGGGATATCCTGAAAGAATGAAAAAGTATATTCGCCCTGCCATTACTCAAAGAACTTTAAAATTCTAAATATAATTACGTGTATTATAAACTGTTACTGACATTACTGATTCTCTGGTCATGTACCGGAACCGAAATGTACCTGAAAGAAATTCAGGTTACAACAGATAACTCTGTGAACCACGACCTCGACAATAACGACAATTTCTCGCCGGACGGGAAATGGTTGGTTTATGATACCCGAACCATTATCGGAGGAATAGGTGCAAGTCCATCCATTGAAAGGGTAAACATCGAAACAGAAGAGACTCAGGTACTTTATAAAGTTGCTGATAATCATGACTATGGACCTGGTGTGGGAGCAGTGAGTTACCATCCCTCAGAAAACCGGGTATTATTCATACATGGCTTACCGGTTTGCTCAGAAAATAACCCTTATCAGCAATGGCGGCGAACAGGTGTAATTGTTAATGACAATCAGCAAAATATCGCAATAAATATGGATGCGAGGGATGTGACCTTCCCTTTCACCCCCGGCGCATTAAGGGGTGGAACTCACAGGCATGAGTGGAGTCGAGATGGCAAATGGATTGGCTATACCTACAACGATGCCATCATGAAGAAGCAGGAAGATTCAACAGGTATTAAATGTAATCTTAGGACTATCGCCGTGTCAAATCAGCAATATAAGGTGGAAGTTGATAAAGATGAAGCAGGTGAAAATGTAGCCGGAACTTGGTTTAGTGCGGTTGTTGTCAGGGTTGTTCCCAATCCTAAACCGGGAAGTGATGAAATCAGTAATGCGGCATCCGATAGTTGGATAGGAACAAGCGGATATAAAAGAGCGGATGGGGCAATGCAGATAGCCAGAGCATTCCTTGGAAAAGTTTGTTCAAAGGACGGGAAATTTACAGATGAACTATTTGTTGTTGAAATTCCCGATTCGATTGATATTCCTGGTGAATATGGGCCACTCGAAGGAACTGTAAATACCTTTCCGATGCCGCCAAAAGGAACTGTTCAGAGAAGATTGACATATACTGCCAACAGCAAATTTCCGGGATGCAGCGGTGTTGTTCGATCTTCGAATGACGGGAGCAAAATAGCTTTTCTCAAAAAAGATAATAATGGGATTCAGCAAATTTTTATGATCTCCCCGTTAGGAGGCGAATCAATTCAGATTACCGAACATATCTCAGATGTTCAGACGAGTTTCAGGTGGAGCTTTGATCAAAAATCAATTATATATATTTGGGATAACAGTATTACATTATGCGAAATTTCAGATCTTCCGTTTGAGAAAAGGTACAAACGACTAACAGCTAAATCTGCGGACACTCCTTCAAATTTGGTGTGGTCGAACGATGGGAAAACTATAGCCTACAATCGCATGGTTCCAATTGAAGGAAAGAATGATCAAATAAAACATATCTTTGTTATAAAACCGTATTCAAATAAATAAACTATGACGATAATTACACGCTTTGCTGTTATTTTCATTTTTGTAACAGCTTGTAAAATTGGATTTTCACAGAATAAAATTGAAATTTTGTCGGTGCCTGCAGGTGAAAAATTTACAGCAATAAACCTCGAAGGTACAACAATCCTACCCAGCGGACGATTTGTTACACCGGCGGGTAACTTGCTTAGAATAACGAATGACCCTTTTGGAATGGCTATTTCCCCCGATGGGAAAAAATCAGTTACCTTGCATAATGGTGTTTTTACTATTATTGACATTCTATCATTGAGTTCAATAAGGGTTCCAAGCTACGATAATAAAATAAAGTCGCCATTCTCTAAAGGTTCATATTTGGGTGTTGCATTTTCAAAAGATTCAAAAACAGTTTATTTAAGTGGCGGAGATAATGGAGCAGTAATAATTTACGACATCGAAAGTTTTGCCAGGCTTGATTCTATTTCATTAAATGGTATTGTCAATGGGGTTGATTATTCTGACAGTTTTACATCTGACCTGGTTTATAATGAGTTGAATAATGAGTTGCTTATTTTAGACAGAGGTAATTTCAGGATGGTAAGGATAGATCTGGCAACAAAGAAAATAACTGCATCAGTCAAAGTTGGTCGTCAGCCTTTTGGCTTAACTCTAAGTCCCGACAAAAAGACAGCTTTTGTAGCAAATGTGGGTTTATATGAGTACCCATTAATTACAGGTGCTACTCCCGAAAATTACGATTCTCTTTTAATTTCGCACCATCCTTACGGAGATAATACCAAGGAATCTATTCATGGAACAGAGGTTGAAGGCCGCAAAATTCCCGGTGTTGGCAGCCCTTTGCATCCCGATGCCATGAGTGTATTTACTATAGATTTGCTAACCAATAAGGTAATGGATAAATTCAAAACAGGTCATCAAATCGGACACATGATCGAAGATGCCGAAGTTGTAGGAGGCGCAAGTCCCAATTCGATTGCCGTTGGAGAAAAGTTTGCTTATGTATCAAATGCAACTAACGACAATATTTCAGTCATAGACTATAAAAATCATAAGCTAATCGGTCATATTCCAATTCTGGTTGATAAACGAATTGACAAATACCGTGGACTTTTGCCCTTTGGTCTGACTTTAAGCAAAGATGAAAAAACCTTATATGTTGCCTTATTGGGATTCAATTCTGTGGCAGTGATTGATGTCCAATCTAAAACAACAAAAGGTTTAATTCCAACAGGTTGGGGACCCGCTCGTGTTCAGTTGTCAAAAGATGAGCAGGAAATATATATCATCACATGCAGAGGACTTGGTGCAGGTCCTAATGGCGGTAAAGGTTTTGTATCGCCGCCCCAGGGTTATTATATTGGAGATATCCAGCTGGGTAGTTTTCAAAAATTGAAAATGCCTAATGAAGCTCAGTTGGCAATTTATACCAAACAATCAATTGATAATACCTTTGAAACGATAAGTATCAATGATGATGTCAAAAATCCTTTGCCTGCTTTGCCCGGTTTGCGCAACTCACCAATCAAACACATTGTTTATATTACCAAAGAGAACAGGACTTATGATGAGATTTTTGGTCAGTTACAAAATGCGACAGGCGACAGTACGATTGCGAGATTTGGTGTAAACAACGAATATACATTGCCTGATTCGCTCAAAGGCAGATACCCTAATCTTCGTATTAGTCCGAATCATCATAAGGCAGCTAAACAGTTCTCTTTTTCTGATAATTACTATTGCGATAGCGATGCTTCTATACATGGCCATCATTGGATGATGGGAGTTATACCCAACGAATGGGTAGAGGTAAACTCCAGTGTTTCGAAAACACAACGGCTTTTTTCAAAAGCACCCGGTCAAAGGTATCCCGGTTCAACCGGAAGTATGGATCCCGAAGATTATGCTGAAATTGGGGGACTCTGGGAGGCACTCGACAGAAAAAAAGTATCCTTTTACAATTTTGGCGAAGCTAACGAAACAGGTCATGTGCGCGAAGAATGGTATGATGTAAATACTGGTGCTGCTCATGGCGTAATGGTTCCTATGCAAAAAGCATTGTTTAAGAGAACAAGTCATAACTATGCCGGTTATAACACTAACATACCAGATCAGTACAGGATGGATCAGTTTGAAAAAGAGTTTACCGATAAATGGATCAAAGGAAAAGAAAAACTGCCCTCCCTTATTACCATGCAGGTTCCCAACGATCATGGAGCAAGTATCCGACCTGAGGATGGCTATTATTTCCCACACTCTTTCATGGCTGATAACGATTTGGCGGTTGGCCGTATTCTACATTTCCTTTCGCGGACAAAATATTGGAAAGATATGCTGGTAATCATTACGGAAGACGACCCGCAGGGAGGTGTAGATCACATTGACGCTCATCGCTCTGTGTTAATGATGGCCGGGCCTTATGTAAAACGGGGTTACGTGTCACATAATCACGCAAATTTTGGGTCTATTCTGAAAACAATTTACAACATTCTTAATGTCCCTTATGTCAATCAATTTGATGTTACAGCTTCTCTTTTACAGGATTTTTTCACCTCTACTCCAGATTACACTCCTTATACTCTGGAATTAAACGACTCGCGTGTTTTTGATGCAGAGAAAGCAATGAAAAAATACAATCGCACAATAGATTGGCGCAAAATTGAGCAAGGGCCACCTATTGACAATGAAGATGTTGAACGTGCCGTACATTACAAAAATAAATAAAACCCTATGAAAACATTTTTTAAAGTTCTTGGCCTAATTCTATTATTGTTTGTGATCGGACTATTGTTTTGGGTTCAATCGAATCTGAAAGATAGAAATCCAGGTTATAAAGCCGATTTGAAGATTTTAAACTCTAAACCTGCTCCATTAAATACAGGATTTGCCTCTTTACCAATTACTCCTGAAGTTCCTGACCGATGGATTGACAAAAACGGTGATGCAAAATACAATCCCAAAGATGGTGATACATTCACAGATGGCAATGGAAATGGTGTTTTTGATCCTGTTTGGATTGCCGGATTCAGCAACAGCCGTGCAGCAAATGGAGTACATGATGACACATGGGCAAGGACAATTATTATTGATGACGGTAAAACACGAATAGCTATTGTTGTGCTTGATGCAATTGGTTTTATGAACGATGATATTATTGATGTGAGAAAACGGATACCCGCTGAGACCGGCGTAACATATACAATAGTAGCCTCAACTCACACTCACGAAGGGCCAGATTTGCTGGGACTTTGGGGAGGTTCTCCTTACAAAAGCGGTATAAACAAGGAGTATATGGAATATGTGAAAAGCCAGATTGTAAAGTCGGTTGTGACAGCCGTTAAGAACATTCGACCAACCAAATTATTAATATCGGAGGATTTAACAGGAGCAATTCCTCTAGCTATTGATACACGAATGCCGGAAGTTCTTGACTCCGGGCTTAAGTTAGTCAGGGCAATTGATAAAGAGAATGGCAAAACCCTAGGGTCATTGATTGCATGGGCAGATCACCCTGAAACTTTATGGAGCGATAATTTATTAGTAACATCCGATTTTCCACATTATGTGCGCGAAGGAGTTGAAAAGGGTCTTTTCAATGGTGATAGTCTAATTAAATCGGGTATAGGCGGCATTGCAATCTATGTTAATGGTGCAGTTGGCGGATTAGTGACAACTCATCCACGACTGACAATAAAAGATCCCTTTACAGGACAGGAGTTTAAAGAACCTACTTTTGAAAAAGCTGCTGCACAAGGAAAGCAACTGTCTCTATTGGCATTAAGTGCGATGGAAAAACCGGTTGAAGAGGTGGATACTGCAGGAATTTCGCTTATTGTAAGGACTCTGTTATTGCCAATAGATAACACAATGTTTAGGTTAGCAACTACA
>CAILKW010000380.1 GCA_903834845.1 uncultured Bacteroidia bacterium
GGTTCGCCTTCGGTACCTTTTCTTCCAGTTTTCACGTCAAGACGGAATAAATTATCAATCAGTGCTGAGGACATTCCTATGCCGGTATCCTTAATTGATATTTGCACATTTTTTTGATCATTGACTTTGGCAGATATAATTATTTTACCTCCTTTGGGTGTAAATTTCACTGCATTTGATACAATATTCCGGATTACTGTCTGAAGTAAGTTACTATCAGCAAATAACTTTAAATCGGTGGGAATATCGTAAGTAATTTCAATTATTTTGCTTTTTGCCGATTCGTCAATTATTTGTACGCTTTCGGTTATTACGGAAAGCAATGTCAAATACTCAGGAGAGTATGGGATTAATCCCTGCTGCATTTTTGCCCAGTTAAGAAGATTGTCGAGTAAGCGGAAAAGATTAACTGCTGATTTTTTCATACTTTCAGATATCTCTTGCATCTCAGTCAATGTCAGGCTGGGTAACTCTTCTGCCATTATTTTTGTCAGTCCCAGAAATCCAATAAATGGGCCGCGAAGGTCGTGTGCAATGATGGAGAAGAATTTATCTTTGGCAGCATTTAGTAAATTAAGGTTCTTACTTTGTTCCTGAAGTTCTTTTCGTTGGAGGTAGATGTTAAGATGTGTGTTTACACGGGCAATAACTTCTTCATAACTAAAGGGTTTAGTTATATAATCTGCGCCACCTGTTGTTAATGCTTTTACAATATCTTTGGTTTCGTTTAGGGCACTGATAAAGATAATTGGCACGTCACAAAGGTTTTTGTTTTCTCTTAACCTGCGGCATACCTCGAATCCATCCATATCAGGCATCATTATATCGAGCAGAATAAGGTCGGGTTTCTCCTTTTCGGCCACCTGCAAAGCCAACAATCCACTCAGGACTGGTCGGACATTATAACCTTCGCCTTCGAGTATGTCACCCAGAACAATAAGATTTGCGGGAATGTCATCAACAATAAGAATGTTGGGAACAATCGGAGATGATAAGATGTTGTTATTCATAGTTCTAATCCTTTAATATTGAGTATTTTTTGTAATTGATTGTAATCGAAATTTCTAACGAACGTCATAAGTCGGTGTGCAAGTTCAGGGTCATCTGTTTCAATAGTTTGAACAAGTTTTTTCAGTTGATAAACATTTGCAACAGAGGCAGCTTGCAACATTTCTATTATCAGGCTATTGGGTAATTTGCCAATACCATCCTTCATAAGGTCATCAGCGTTGATATTTTTTTCTTCCGGCAAAGGTTTTTCATCTTCATAGATGTATTTAATGTCAAGAATTTTTCCGATTGTACTGAATAAATCGTTTTCCCGAAAGGGTTTGCGGATGTAACCTTTAAACTCAAATAGTTTTGTCTTTTCCTGTTCCTCTTCAAATGCACTGGCAGTGAGAGCAATAATTGGAGTTGTTATTCCTTTGTCAGTTGATTTAATCCGTTTTGTTGCTTCATAGCCATCCATCACAGGCATGCGCAAATCCATTAGAATAAGATCGGGGAAATACTCCTCAAATTTCACAATGGCATCTACTCCGTTAACAGCCTCATTGGTTTCAAATCCCACCAATTTCAACAGGTTGACCGCTACTCTTAAATTTTCTTCTTTGTCGTCAACAACCAATATGCGATAATGCTTTTCGCCATTATCAATCTTTACCACTTTAGTTCTCCTGCTTTCTGGTTCAGTAATTTCACCTTCTTTTATTTCGACATAAAAGGTAAATACCGATCCTTTTCCAACCTCGCTGGAAACAGAGATTCTGCCTCCCATCAAATTGGTTAATTCGTGGCATAAGGCGAGACCCAGACCAGTACCGCTTCCTTTTTTAATTCCGGAACTTGTTTGAACAAAATGTTTGAATAGGTTTTTTTGTTCGATTTCGGTAATACCGGGGCCTGAATCCTGAATTTCGACAACAAGATGATGCAAATTCTCTTTTATTTTATAAACTTTTGTACGGACTGCAATGCCTCCCTCATCGGTAAATTTTAATGCATTCCCTATTAAGTTTATAAATATCTGACGCAATTTACTTTCATCAACAAGCACAAAACGTGGCAGATCCTCGTCATTTTCAAAAATAAACTGAAGATGTTTGGATTGAGTACGTTCTTTGAAAATCATCTGAATATTACTTAAAAAAACAAACAGATCAATATTTGTCGGGCTCAAAACTACGCGCCCTGCTTCGATTTTGGATAGTTCAAGTATATCGTTAATGAGCGAAAGCAGATGTTCGCCTGCATTAATAATAGATATAACATATTCTTTTTGGGTTGGCGATAAAGCCTTGTCACGGTTTAGAAGTTGCGAAAAACCGATAATTGCATTGAGTGGTGTGCGGATTTCGTGCGACATATTTGCCAGGAAAATACTCTTTGCCTTGTTTGCTGCCTCCGCCTGGGCAGCCATTTCATTGGCTTTTGAAGTTGCCGATTCGAGGTAAACATTGGTTTCGCGCAGTGATTCCTCAGCCTGTTTGCGTTCAGTAATGTCCTGCCCTTGTGCTATAGTGGCGATTGGTGTTTTTCCGTCTGCAGTAAAAAGAGTTGCAGAATTCCAAAGTACAGTTCTA
>CAILKW010000381.1 GCA_903834845.1 uncultured Bacteroidia bacterium
GCACTTCGTTTTATATATTCTTTATGGCACGAGACGTTAGCTGGGATATTTTTTGTCATAGTTTCATGATCGGAGCGATATGGTTGATTCATAAAGGATTAAAAAGTAATGAGAACGGGTGGCCTGAATTTGCAGGTGCTGGTGTGTTGATGGGACTTTCGTTTTTAAGCAAAGGTCCGGTCTCATTTTATGCACTATTATTACCTTATTTTATCGCCCGATCCTTTACATTCGGATGGAAAGAAGCTAAAAACATGAAATTTGCATTGACCGTTATGGTGTTAATAACCTTAGCAATCAGTCTATGGTGGCCTATTTTAATATGGTCTTTACATCCGGATTATTTGAATCAAATCACAATACAGGAATCAGCAGCCTGGCTAAACAGGAATACACGCCCATTTTATCATTACTGGAGTTTTCCGATTCAGTCAGGCATTTGGACAATTACAGCAACGGTCGCGCTCATTATTCCATATACAAAATCGAGAATTAGTCGGTTTGGAAACTATACATTTCTTTTTCTTTGGGTTATTTCTTCTGTTGTTTTACTTTCATTCTTTCCTGAGAAAAAAGAACGTTATCTGCTTCCGGTACTTTTGCCACTCGCGTTCTTAACAGCTTTTTATTTCCGTTATCTTATTGAAGCCATTAGAGAATCATCGCCTAAAAGAGCAGATGTAGTAATTTTTAACTCTAATGCCTTGTTAATGGCCATAATATGCTTTTTAGCTCCTTTAATAATGTTGTTTCTTCCATTTGGGAAAGGGTTTCCTGATTCAGCGATCTCATTGATTTTGGTTTTCATCCTTTTCTGGGGATTAGCTGTACTATTTGTTTTGGCTTTACGCCGAAAAAATGCCCTTTGGCTTTGGATGGGAATGGTAGGAGTGGTGCTGTCTGTCTGTATTGTGTTATTACCACTTCTCCCGAAATTTACGATTTCAAATTCCGGGTATCGGTCATATAAGGAATTACGTTATCGTGACGATTTGAAAGAAGTACCTTTCTATTTTAATGGGGAAATAGAAGGAAAATTTATTGAGGTTATCTGGCAAAGCGGTCACAGGGTAAAAGGGTGGAATCCGTTGGCAGAAAAGCATCTACCTGTTAATATACCACTTATCTTTTTGTCGAATAAACACCCTTCAACCCTTTTATCAACTGAGATTCTGAACAAATATCAAATTGATGTTATCGGCTATTTCGATGGAAATATGAATAGTCGTGGCGGAAATATTGTTCTTTCAAACTATGTTACCCTTATCAGGTGAAAAATTGGGGGTTGTCGGTTTTCAGTTGTCCGTTTTCAGTTGTCAGTTATCAGTTATCAGTTTTCCGTTTTCAGTTGTCAGTTGTCAGTTTTCAGTTTTCAGTTTTCAGTTTTCAGTTTTCGGATACTGGTTACTGGTTACTGGTTACTGGTTACTGATTACTGGTTACTGGTTACTAGTTACTGATTACTGGTTACTGGTTACTGATTACTGATTACCGATTACTGCTTACTGCTTACTGCTTACTGCTTACTGCTTACTGCTTACTACTTACTGCTTACTGATTGCTGGTTTTAGGTTATTGGTTGAAGGTTAATGATTAACACGTGCTATTCTGCTTATGTTCACATTTTATATTTTCACATCTTCAATTATTTTAGACAAAAAGAGCTGTGAATTTAATCCGCAGCTCTTTATAAAATTATTGGAAACCAACCTAAAGTGTTATTGGAAGTCCACGATAGAAATCGAGTATCTTAGTTCGGAAAATAAATTCATATTTAGCTTGAAGCAGGTCGGACTGTGATTTTGCAAGTTTTGATTTTGCTGTATTATACTCAACAGCATTTACCAGACCAACACCAAATTTCTCCTCCGAATAACGGAAAGCCTCTTGCATTGAAGAAACGGCTTTTTGATTTGAAATGAATCTGTTCAGTGCTGCAATGGCGGTGGTTTGGGCAGTCTCAATATCTGAACGAAGTAATTTTCGGGCACTTTCGAGTTCAAGTTCCTTATTTAAAACATCAAGTCTTGAATTGTCTATCTGCAACTTATTCTGAAACCTTGTGAAAATAGGGATATTCATTTGTAATCCAACACCTTTTCGTTGGTTA
Organism: uncultured Bacteroidia bacterium; assembly: GCA_903834845.1. Taxonomy (GTDB): domain Bacteria; phylum Bacteroidota; class Bacteroidia; order Bacteroidales; family Prolixibacteraceae; genus JAAFHB01. Next base: position 2,111 of record CAILKW010000381.1, read on the forward strand.
TTTTTAAGCTGTTTTGAGAATGAAATATCAGCACCGTTTACATCCTTGTACTTGTTATTGTACGAATCGTAAATATTTGCATAGAGACTAACTGAGGGATAAAGCGCACCTTTTGCCATTTTAAGTTGATATTGCGAGCTTTGGTAGCGTAGGTCTGCCCCTTTGATTTCGGGACGTGTGAGAAGTGCCGATTTATAAACTTCGCCGGATGAAACGATTGATGCCTGAGCTGAAATCTCGGGAATGGTTGGTACTTCTACATCAAAATTATCTGTTAAACCCAGTTCAAGCAATTGTGTTAGTCGCAGTTTCGCAAGTTGAAGTTGATTTTTTGCATTGACGAGGCTTAACTCTTCCCCGGCTGCCTGAGCTTCAATCTCAAGAAGACTACCTTTAGCAAGACTACCTGCCTCTACCTTTTCGGTTATTTGTTTAATCTGAAGATAAGTAACCTGAAGTTGATCTTCCGATACTTTGACCAAATCTTTTGCAAAAAGAATCTCTAAAAAAGTTGAAGCAATGTTTACGGAAATATCACTTTTTGCTTTCGCGAGATCCTCAATACTTGCCTGAAGATCTAACTCAAGTTTTGTTATGTTATTGGTAATCGCGAAACCCTGAAATACCGGGACATTGGTTCCTACGCCAAAATCAGTTTGCGACGAATTAATGTCTTTATATGTATTGTCGTAAGTAAGTGAGCGCCCAAAATTCAGATTCTGCGACATTTGACCTGATAGACTGGGTAACCGCGAGAACTTTGTTTGTTTTAACTGATTTTGCTGGTATTGTGTAGTAATAACACCCTGTTTTATTTTGATGTTATTATCCAGAGCATAGTTAACACACTTTTCGAGACTCCAAATTTCCTGTGCCTGAAGTGAGGCAAACAACGCTACAAAAAGTAGGTAGGTAATGGTGAAAATAGTTCGTATCATAAATGAAATTTTTTAGTTACAGCGAATCCGCTAAATTATAAACGTTTCGTTGTTATTTTATGGTTTTATGGTTTTTTTTCTTCTTTTTTCTTCGGGTCAACCAACAATCCTTTCAAATGATCTTCTTTAGTAATCCCCGAAATGATCTCAATATTAATTCCGTCCGAAATACCGGTTTTCACAAATTTTTTCTCAAATTTCTGTGGAAGAGTCTCTACCTCAACGAATGACGAATCCTTTTCGAACTTAAGCAATCCCTCAGGAATAGCTAATACGCTATCCCTTTTTTCAAGAACAATATTTGCATTTGCGCTATAGCCCGATCTGATAAACTGGCCTTCTTTCAATTTTACATCAGCCTTGATATCAAATTGAATAGCCCCATTTTCAATCAAACCTTTAGGCGCAATATATTTTAGTATTGCATTAAATTTCTCTGATTCGATAGCTCCGATTGTAAGTTCAATATTCATCCCTTCTCTGATTTTTCCGACTTCGGTTTCGTCAACTTTTCCCTGAAAAATCATATCATTCATATCAGCAACAATACCTATTGTTGTTCCGGCATTAAAGGTATTTGCCTGAATAACTGAGAATCCCTCCTTAACGGGAACGTCAAGTACCATCCCATCAATAGTAGAACGGATTAATGTATTGGTGGTTGTAGCCGAACTTTTAGTCACCCCTTTACGTATCAGCTCAAGATTGTTGTCAGCCGATTCTGCTTCTTCTTTGGCGGAGTTAAAAGTAAGTCTTGCTTTCTGAAATTCTTCTTTTGATACTACCTGTTTGGCAAATAGTGCCGATTGTCTGTCGAAATCAATGCGTGCATCCTCCATGTTGAGTTTTGCACGGTTTACACGCGACTCAGCATTGTTAAGGTTTACCATATCTGGGATAATCTTAACACGTGCAATGACATCTCCTTTTCGGATTTTTTGTCCGGCCAGAATAAATATCTCTTCTACAATACCGGATACCTGAGGCTTAATCTCAATCTCCTTACGGGGAATCACAGAACCCGTTGCAACAGTTTTCTTTATTATATTTGTTACCTGAGCCTTCTGAATTTCAAATATTTCCGGTTTTGGCAGGGATTTCTTGTACAGGAATACGATGGTACCTACAAAAACAACCACAAGTGCCGTAAACCCGAAAATTTTAACAATTTTTTTAAATATATTTCCGCTTTTCTTTTCCATGACAATTCAATTATTCTGTTAATGTATTTATTTATAATATTTTATTCTTCTCTTAGGGCATCAATTGGTTTTATCTGAATGGCTCTGGTAGCGGGAATCAGTCCTGCAAACAGACCTGCTACAATTAAAACCCCTAATGCAGACAGCCCAACAGTAAGACTAACCTCTGGATTTGTAAAAAAGACTTCTTCACCGCCGCTTCCGGCAGAACTTGCCAATCCCCTACTCACCAATTCGAGCAATCCGACACCGAGAGACAAACCAATATAGCCTGCAACAGTGGTTAAAACAACACTTTCGAGCATAATTTGAGAAATAATTGTACGAGGAGTTGCCCCAATGGCACGCTGAACACCAATCTCTTTAGTCCGTTCCTTTATGATTACAAGCATGATATTACTTACGCCGATTACACCTGCAAGAAGCGTTCCGACTCCAACAATCCATGTTAATATTTGAATTCCCAAGAAAAGACCA
>CAILKW010000382.1 GCA_903834845.1 uncultured Bacteroidia bacterium
ACAGCTTAATCGCATTTTTAGTTAATTGATTATCTGATATATACAAGAGCAAAATTTTTGCAGAAAATGTGGTCGAAACCGGTTTTTTGTGGATTTTAGCATGGTTTTACTCCAATTGAAGCTGTTTTGGAGAGAAAAAGAAGAACAAAATTAAGGTTTATTAAGGTGGTCAGTTTCGGTATAATCTGTTTTTCCGCGCGTTTATTGATGGTTTTGTTTGCTGTCGAAATTTTCAACATGGTTTTGGTTCGGTTCGGCCATTCAATTTTATCAATGGGTTACTTGTTTATTTTCGGTTGGTTTAATTAAACGGTTGAATTCATCTTTTAAAAGTTATCTGTTTTGAAGTTGGAGTTCCTTAATTCCTAACCACTATTTGCTACGAAAATTTAAAGGTAAAACCGATAAGTCGCTAAGAACAAAAATTACTTATTTCAATTTATTGTACCTTTGCAGAAGTAATTTAAAAGTAAAAGGAATGGAACCAATAAAAGTGAATTTCAAAGATTGTGACCGACTATTTCTTGAAAAGACTTTTGATTTGAATCAAGTTCGGAAACATTTATTACTGTCAGAATGGATATTACAATGTAATAATTATGAGATAGATGAATATGAAAATAAATTGCTGTTTCGTATGCAGGAAAGATTAGTTTATCGGGTTGATGATTGGAATGAGCAGGAATTAATAGAACATTTTATTGCTCCCTTATTTAGTTTAATAGATTTTAATACTGATGTGTATGGAATGTTCTCGGAAAGATTACTAAAAGGTACAATTGGAGATTATGAACTTTCTGGCTATCCTGATGCCATTGTTGCCAAAGGTAGAAGAGCACCGGAAATTCCATATTTCTGTTTTCATGAATATAAAAAAGAGCAAGAAAATAAGGGCGACCCTGCAGGTCAATGTTTGGCAGCTATGTTAGTAGCGCAGGAACTGAATAACAATCAACGACCAATTTACGGTGTTGTTGTAAAAGGTTTGTTGTGGAGTTTTCTTGTTTTGCAAGGAAAAGCTTATGCTATCAGCAAAACATATCAAGCTATAGATGAAGATATTTATGACATTGTAAAACTTTTGAAACACCTAAAAACCATTATCGAAGAATACGTTAAACATTCATAATAAATAGCGTATTCAAGTGATATTATATGGTCTGCCTATTAACGTGGTAGTGATAAAAGAAATAACTCAAAAATTTGCAACTTTCGGTAAAATATTACTTATATCAATTTTTTGTACCTTTGCCTAATTAAAAAGTTGAGAAGATGAAAAAGATTCCTTATGGTATAAGCAGTTACGAAAAAATCAAATCTGATGATTACTACTATATCGATAAAACCAAATACATCGAAATAATTGAGAATTATGGTTCTGTTTACCATTTTTTTCTTCGTCCCCGCAGGTTTGGCAAGAGTCTTTTTGTTTCTATGCTTCACCATTATTACGATATAAAAGCCAAAGATCAATTCAATGCACTTTTTGGAGACACTTACATCGGCAAAAATCCAACTCCCCTTCGTAATACTTTTCCAGTTCTGCGGTTTAATTTTTCAATGGTAAAAACGTTTGGCGATATTGAAGAAATAAAATTGTCATTTACTCAGTATATACAAACTGAAGTAGAATGTTTTATTGAAAAATACAACGACATATTTAATTTCCCCGATAATCTGGTAAATCATTTCAGAGCTTACGAAAATCCAAACATTGATTCCCTGCGGGAATTGTTTATTCGGTTTAAAAACAAAAACATAAAGATATTTCTAATAGTTGATGAGTACGATAATTTTGCCAACAATATTTTAACCAAACATGGCGAAGAAACCTACTCAAAAATAACACA
>CAILKW010000383.1 GCA_903834845.1 uncultured Bacteroidia bacterium
GAAGATAAATTCAATAATCAAGCTGAAACAGACAATCTTTTTTCACAAACCTTGTTCAGTTTGACGAATACGAAGAATGAGAAAAAATCGTGGGATGCTTTGTTCCGTTTTTTCAATAAAACCAATAAAAAAGGTGATATCGGATACAAATCAGGGGAAAAGGTGTCAATAAAAATAAACCAAAACAATACCGATTCTCATGAAAATACTAATGAAATCAATGCTAATCCGCAGTTGATTCTGTCGCTTTTAAAAAGTTTGGTTAACGAAGCCGGAATTCCGCAGGAAAACATTACCCTGACTGACCCCAGTAGGTTTATTACCAATAATATATATGACAAATGCCACAGTATTTACCCAAATATACACTACATTGATCACAATGGTGGCGATGGACGTGAAAAGGCTGCTTTTGTAGAAAATGGTTTTGTCTATTCTTCTGATTTCAAGGGAATGACAAAAGGACTTGCAACTTGCTTTACAGAAGCTAATTATGTAATTAATCTTGCAATAATGAAAGGGCATGTGAGTCAAGGTGTAACACTTTGTGCAAAAAACTTTTTTGGCTGTACCAACATCGAAACTGACTGGCGCAAAAATGCACACGGCGGAGGTTTTAGTCAAAGCAGAGAAGGGAAAAGACAATACTCCGTTTATCCCGATTTCATGGGACATAAAGACTTGGGTGCAAAAACACTACTATATTTAATTGACGGCATTTATAGTAACAAAGCTTTGAATGGTATTCCAAACTCCAAATGGACATTAGCTCCCTTCAACAATGAGTGGATGGGCTGTTTATTTGCTTCGCAGGATGGTGTTGCAGTTGAATCGGTTGTTCTTGACTTTGCTCTTGCAGCATGGCCAGACGCGCCAGATATGATGTATAGTGATCATGCAATGGAAGAAATGGCTTTGGCTAATAATCCACCTTCAGGAACAGTCTATGATCCTGAACGGGATGGTACACCTCTGACCAGTCTTGGCACAACTGAACACTGGAATAACTCAACAGACAAAAAATATAGTCGCAACTTAAAAACAGGAAACGGTATAGAATTGGTATATGCTCCGGTTAAGAAGTAGTTATCCTGCAAATCGAAAATTTTATGAGAAGACTGTATTGTTTATTTATCGTATTTATGTTGATTTCAGTGGGTAGAACCACTGCTCAAGTGAAACAGGTAGTAGTTTGGGACGGAGAAAAAGCAACCAATGGTGTCGGCTGGGTAACTAAAAATGGCGTGTGTACAGTTAAATCACAAACAGCTGTTAAACATAGTGGTCAGTCGGCCGTGCAGTTCACTTTCAAAAGTACTGTTGTTTTATCGGAATCAGATTGGATTGGTGCAGGCTGGAATTGGGTAAATTGGAAGGTTGGACCTTTCGGCACTGACATTACAGCTATGAAATACTTTACCTTTTGGCTAAAAGTCGAAGGTGTTGCTGCTGAGATGAGATTCAACCTGCTATGCAATGGTGCACCGGCACTTGACATGCCAGAGCACCATACCGAAAAAGTTATTGTCTCCAAGTATAGTCCAAAATGGAAAGATGGTGAATGGCATAAGGTTATTGTTCCGTTGATTGACCTGATACAACCAAAGGGTTTTGATCCAATACACGTGGCCGAGATGCAATTTTTTAACACAGGAAATGGTGACGGTAGCTTTTTCATTGATGACCTTGCTTTCGAAGATTAAACAAAATAAACACAAGGCATATTATTTTAGGACTTCTTACTGATTTATTATTTTGTAAATTGATTAATAGCTTTTTAACTATAATTAATAGGAATGAAAACAACACTTTTTCAACTATGTATTTTTGTTATTTTCATTCATTCTTTGGTTGCGCAAACGACCAATAATGGAAATTTAAAACATTTTTTTGCCTGCACAGACTACACTCAGGGAAGGGTTTGTATTATTTCAGAAGAAGGGAAATTGATTTGGCAATATCTGGCTGAGAATTGCAATGATTTATGGGTTTTACCCAATGGAAATTTGTTATTCAATACAGGAAAAGGCGTGAAAGAAGTAACCCACGATAAAAAAGTGGTTTTTTTATACGAATCTAAAAGTGAAGTATTTGCCTGTCAGCGATTAGCCAATGGAAATACATTTATTGGTGAATGTAACTCGGGCTTTCTGCTTGATGTTGCTCCTAACGGACAAATCGTTAAAAAGGTAAAACTTCTTTCTGATAGTGTTGATGGCGGTCATTCCTATATGCGAAACGCCCGAAAACTTGAAAACGGCAATTATCTGGTGGCGCACTATGGATTGGATAAAGTTTGCGAATACGATTCCATTGGTCATCTTTTTCGCGAAATTCTCGTTAAAGGTGGGCCACATTCTGTAATTCGCCAACCAAATGGCAACACATTAATTGCATGTTCAGATCACAACGGCGAACCTCGTATTGTTGAAGTTGACCAATCAGACAAGGTAGTTTGGCAAATCACAAAGAACGAATTGCCTGGTATTGAGCTCAAATTTATGACAGGTATGGAAATTCTGCCAAATGGCAATCTTGTTTTCACGAATTGGGTAGGACACAATCCTGAGGGAAAAGTAACTCATGCTTTCGAAATCACCCGGGATAAAAAGCTATTGTGGATTTACAACGATCAATTGATACTTAAAACAATGTCAAGTATTCAGATGTTGGATTCGATTGGTAATCCCATAACAGGTAATGTATTACATTAATTTTAGAAATTAATATTTGTTACAAACTATTTACAACCTGGAAAAATGAAACCAAAATCAATTCTAATTGCCCTTATACTTTTATGCCTGATTGTATGGGCAAATGGATTTTCGCAAGGTAATACTACTAAATATTCAGTTCTGGTGGCTCAAAACTTTATAAAGCGATTCCCAAATCCGGATACGATGTATTGCTGTGGAAATACTAATCATTTTAGCTGGCAGGCAGGGTACGTGATGTTTGCCATGGAAAAAATTTGGAAAGCTAACGGTGACCCATTGTATTATAATTATATCAAACGATATGTAGATCAGCAGGTTGACGATCAGGGAAACATTCCCGATTTCAAAGATAATGCCTTGGATAATTTCCTTCCTGGATATGCTATTCTTTTTATGTTTGAACAAACTCACCTCGAAAAATATAAAATGGCAGCCGCTAAAATCCGTGCAGGATTTGATAAGTATCCAAGAAATTCAAATGGTTTATTCTGGCATGGCGTATGGGCAACCAATCAAACCTGGGTTGATGGTCTGTTTATGGGTCAAATATTCCTTGCCCGATATGGGAAAACGATTGGTGACAGTGAATATGCTTTTAACGAAGTAGTGAAGCAGATAACCACAGTGGCTGAGGTCTGCCAGAAAGAAAACGGCTTGTTATGGCATGGTTGGGACGAGAGTAAAAAAGCAAGCTGGGCAAATAAAACTACGGGATTAGCACCCGAAGTTTGGAGCGAAGGTTTGGGTTGGTATGCAGTACTATTGGCTGATATATTTGATTATTTGCCAAAAGACCATCCCGGATACCCGCAGATTCTGTCCATTCTCCAGAAGCTATGCAAAGGTATTAAGGAGAATCAGGACACAAAAACCGGAATGTGGTGTCAGGTAGTGGATAAACCTAACGAGGCCGGAAATTGGAATGAAACATCAGGAACCGGTATGTACATCTATTTACTGAAAAGATCGATCGAAAATGGCTTTTTGCCAGCTGAAGAATATACTCAGGTAATTACCAAAGCTTATGCTGGTATGGTAAAGAAAGCAAAAACGAATGATCAGGGATTTATTGATCTTTACGATTGTAGCAGCATCGGAATTCAAAATAGTACAAAGGATTACTTTAATTCGCCAAAAGAAGTAAGCCCGTTTGGTGCCTTTGGCTCATTTATTATTGGAACGTCTATATTAGAGTTCATTAAATAGTGTTTTACTGTTTTTATTTCGTTTAACTTCCTTTTATTTGCAGATGATGCTTCAATAATATTCAATCATCTTAGCCTACTTAATACAGAGAAAGAGTTGGATTTTGTGAAGGCAATAATCAAATCAGGTGTGGATCTATGAAGTTCTTTATTCAAAAAAAAGTTTGTATTTTCTGTTTTATAATCTTTCCTTTGTATAAGTGAACAAGTGGAGTAAGCCGAAAATCCTTAAAAGAGTAGGTACAAAAGATTATTAGTCATGCAAGAAGAAAATAATAATGAGAATATCGTCAATACCTCAAATGGGAAAGGCAAATATTCAATTAATGATCTGTCAGTTATGATCATAATGGGGGTTTTAGGGACATTAGGCTGGATTACTATGTTCAGTCTTGGATTATTGATAAATTCAGAGCCATACCGCCTTAGTATCCTAAAGCAATTCGATTGGGTAAATTTCATTATGAGTATCCTAACATATACCCCTACAAACATTGCATTGCTTTGTTTTATTGCAGCTTTTTCAGGTGGTTGTTCCAGCAGGCTTGTAATAGGAGGGATCGGATTTGAAAGAAAAACAGATGCTGAGATTCAGAAAAATGATACGGATAAAACAGATTCACATTTGTACATGGCGGAAAACCCGTTTAGCTCTTTGTTGCGTGGTCTGGTTGTTTATTTGGCCTTTCTTGCCGGTATTTTTGTTACTAATTCGAATGCTTTTGTCACTACAACAGCTCAGCAATACGGCCAATTAGCAGGCGTAGTCAGCCTGTTTTCATTTATTGTAGGATACGACCCATCAGTATTTCGTTCATTAATAAGTCTTTCAGAAAAGCTAAAACTAAAACAATAGAAATTGTTCAAATATCTATTGTTTGTCAATACTATTTGTCGGAAAGTTTAATGACGAAAAGGTCTTTTTTTTAGCAATAAAGAAATCGAAGATAAGGCAGCCTTTGTAAATCTCAGTATGATTATTAGTTACAACTTTTAAAAGCAGATCGTTACGTTTCTTTCTAAGAATTCGCAGATTTTTATAAAAGTCAAGGTGCGCCTCAATTACTTTAAAAGATGCTGTGAATTGACCTGTAATAAGGAACTGAATTGATGCAACTCCATCAAGTATCATTCTAATAATAAGTGTTTTATGGAGCTTACCTTTCGGCAGGTTTTTATAAAGCAGGAAGAGGTTGTTTCGGAAATTGAGATAGATTTTTTTAGGACTGCCATACGAAAGGCTGCCGCCACCCAGATGGAATACTTTTGATTTAGGACATGCCATGATTTTGTACCCTCTGTTTTTCATTCTCCAGCACAAGTCAATTTCTTCCATGTGAGCCCAAAAATCGGCATCAAATCCTCTGAATTCGTGCCAAATCTTTCCTCTTACAAGGATTGCTGCTCCGCTTGCCCAGAATACTGAAATCGGATTATCGTATTGTCCAAAGTCGTATTCCTGAATATTGACAATTCTACCCCTGCAAAAAGGAAATCCATATTTATCAATAAAACCTCCTGATGCTCCAGCGTATTCAAACATTCCCGGCTGATCAAGTTTCATTATTTTTGGCTGGCATGCTCCGAATAATGGGTTGGAATCCATAATTTCAAGCATTGGTTCAAGCCAGTTTTCAGTAACTTCCACATCAGAGTTTAGCAGCATAATATAATCTGCATCATTGTTCTTCAATGCTTTATTGTACCCTTCGGCAAAGCCATAATTCCGGTCGAGCGAGAGTAATTTTACTACAGGAAATTCCTTTTCAAGCACTTCACAACTATTATCGTCAGAGTGATTATCTGCCACAACTATCTCTGTCCATTCGTAATTAGAATACTTCACTACAGATGGGAGAAATCGCCTCAAATGGTGGCTTCCGTTCCAGTTTAATATTACGATTGAGAGTCTCATCGTTTGTGTTTCCGTCCTCGGTGTGAGCGTAAACAGAATTCAGGATTTTTGAAATTGTTTTGTCGGTAAAAAAAATGAATTGTTATGTATTATCGGCAACTTTTTCCTTTTTGTGTTTCCACCTTTTATGAGACCAAAGCCAGAATTCGGGCTGATTAATAATTTGTTGTTCGAGTAGTTGCATACATTTATTTGTAATCTCAAATTTTGGACACGCGCTGGCATGATCGGTTACTAATATAACTTCAGCCTCATAAAACCCACGTTTTACTTTTCTGGAACTGACATAGACTACAACAGCATCAAGTTTCATAGCCACCTTTTCTGCTCCCAATATTACGGGAGTATCCTGATTCAGAAAGGTAACCCAATGTTGAATATCGTGGAAACGAGGCGTTTGATCAAAAATAAATGCTGCGGCTGATGGAATTTTTTTTTGATAATTACTGAAAAGTTGTCTGAATGTATCGGCTCTTTCAAGAGGAAGAGCCCCGAATCTACTTCTAAGATTTAAGTAAAAACGATCAAAAGACTTACTTTTTAGTTTCTTGTAAATGGGGTAGAAATGGTGTGTTACGTATAATGGCCAATTGCAGAAATATTCCCAATTATTATAATGGCCGAGAAATCCAATCACGTGTCGTCCTTCATCAAGATAACCTTTAACTAATTCGGGATTCATGTATTTCAAACAATTCTTTCCCTCAGTGACGGAGATTCTGTCAAAATACAAAGTTTCGATAAAGGTGTCGCAGAGATGACTATAAAACTTTCTCGCTATGCGATCACGCTCTTTTTGAGTCTTTTCGGGGAAAGAGTTGGCCAGATTATTATTCACAACACCTCGGCGATACCTAAAGATACGATAGATAAGAATAAAAAGGAAGTCGGAAACAACATAATTTACCCTGAGCGGAAATAACTGAATGATCCAAGTAATTGACCTAAGAAGATAGTAGCCTGTGTTTTCCATAAGAAGTAATCAAAAATATTATTGGGATTTTGTCAGGTTTGGAACTATAAAACTGTGATTATATTATCATTAAAAGCATATCAATCAGTACAGACCGAAGCGTTTTTTTATCCCTATCATTAAGAAAGGATTTTAATGCCTGTAGTTTTTCGTTTTCACCTAAAAGAAGGATTTTTTCAAGTTCCTGCATCTCTTTGCCTGTAAGTTCTTTGCGGAATGATTCTAAAACTCCTGAAGTAGTGATAACAGGGGGAGGAGTTCCAAGATTTTGAAGTTCTGAAATGGCAGCTTCAAGGATTTCTCTTGCCCTTACACGAACTGGATCTGTCAATTGACCACCACCTGATGTGTCCCTAAGTGTCCAACTTGAATAATCGTATTTCAGCTCTCTTATTTGCCTGACATGTTCACTTGCTGCCCCAAAAATCCTCGAAAAAAAGAGCAGCGTAGGAGATTTCCACGCCTCAAGATCGAATTTTTTTATGTCAAGCGAAGCTATTTGCTGCCTAATTAATTCTATTTCGTTTTCAGACATGACTATCCTACAAAATATTTATGCACAATACCGTAAAATTCGTCAAAAAAAGCATCATTCGCAGCAATAATTTCGCCGTTAAACAAAAAATCGTTGCTTCCGTTAAAGTCCGAAACTTTACCACCAGCTTGTCTGAGAATTATAGCTCCTGCTGCCACATCCCAAGGTTTTAGGCCATGTTCATAAAAAGCTTCAAACCGGCCGGCTGCAAGATATGCCAAATCGGTAGCAGCAGAACCTAATCTTCGTAAGCCATGTGAATGAATCATAAAATGACGCATCGATTCAATATAACATTCAAGTTTATCCATTGCAGAATACGGAAAACCGGTAGCTATCAACGAATCGCTTGTTGCAGATGCTGTTGTAACTTTTATTTCATCTCCATTCATGTAGGCTTTACTTCCTTTCCAGGCATAAAAACACTCGTCCTGACTTATTTCATAAACCACACCTATCACTAATTCATCATCTTCCATTAGCGCAATACTCACAGCCAAAGGCGATAGACCATGAATAAAATTGGTAGTGCCATCAAGAGGGTCAATAATCCATTTATATTTTTCATTATCACTTGTAGCCGTTCCCTCTTCTGCAATAAAACCCGAACCCGGCAACAATTTGCGAAGCTCTTCAATAATCAGCTCCTCTGCCTGTTTGTCAACATAGGAAACAAAATTAGCTTTCCCTTTGACTTCAACATCTTCAAAATTGAATTTTTCGCGTTCTTCGCCAATAAAAACACCTGCAATTTTAGCAATACCCTGAACTTCAAAGCAAAGATTTTCGAGATCCATATTTTTTTTTTACAAAAGTAAGTATAATTATTTACTCAAAACTTATTTTCATTGATCCGTTTTCGTTTATTCCGCAAAGTTTTACTTTCTTAAATTTATTTAATAAATCCGGGTGAAAATCGGTCTCTGTTTTAATATAATTTGCAGTCCAGCCCTGAATACAAAAGTTAGTTTTCCCATTTTCGAAAAGGACTGTTTCCTCTCTTCCGATGTTCCTCTGATAAAAACTTTTTTGTTTTTTTTCAGATAGCTTAATAAGATTTTGTGCCCGTTGACGTCTCTCTTCAACTGCGACAACTCCTGCAATTTTAAGTGCTTGAGTATTTTTTCTTTCGGAATACGGAAAAACATGAAGTTCTGAAATATCGAGATTATCAATGTATTGAAACGTTTTTTCGAAAAGTTCCTCAGTTTCTCCATTCATTCCGGCAATCAAATCAACGCCAATAAATGCCTGTGGGAGGTATTCCCTAATTTTTGAAACTCGTTGTGCAAAAAGGTTCGTGGAATAACGCCGTTTCATTAATTGGAGAACTTCATCCGTTCCTGACTGAAGCGGGATATGAAAATGTGGAGCAATTCTTTTTGATTCTGCTATAAAAGTTATGATCTCATCGCTCAATAGGTTTGGTTCCACCGATCCGATACGAATTCTTCCTATCGTATCAATATCATCAAGTGCTTTGATCAGTCCAAGGAAAGTTTCTCCTGTACTGTGTCCGAAATCCCCAATGTTAACCCCTGTAAGGATAATTTCGTTAATGCCTTGTTCCGCAACGTTTCGAGCCTCATTAATAACGCTTTCAATGGATGGATTACGACTTTTCCCCCTTGCCATCGGTATGGTACAATAGGTACAAAAATAGTTACATCCGTCCTGTACCTTCAGAAAACTACGCGTACGATCGCCATAAGAATATGAATGTTGAAATTCAGATATTTCACCGAATGTACAGGTATGAACTTCACCATCCTGATGCTTTCCAAGGTTTTCGAGATATTTTGTAATACTGAATTTATCATTTGCTCCAATAACCAGATCAACTCCGTCAATGCGAGCAGCCTCATCTGGTTTAAGCTGAGCATAACAGCCGGTTACGACAATAAAAGCAGCTGGATTGAGCTTAACAGCCTGTCGAATGGTTGTCCTGCTTTTTTTATCGGCTGTGTCTGTTACTGAACATGTGTTGATCACATAAACATCTGCTTTCTCTTTAAAATTGACCCTTTTAAACCCTTTTTCTTCAAAAGATCTGGCAATTGTAGATGTTTCAGAATAGTTTAATTTACACCCTAATGTTGCAAATGCTACTGTTTTATCTTTAAAATCCATCAAAATATTTTCAAAATGGCAAAGGTACTAATTTGAACATTAGATTTTTACGGCAAAATAGAAAAATCGATCTCCGGTTTTTTTCCTGTCTCAGGTCGTGTAAACCATGTGTCGATGCTTGTTGTTTCACTAAAAAATCCACAGTTTTTCAGGAAAAATCCACCATTTTCAATGCCACCCATGTAATCAAGTCGTGATTCTTTGCGAGCAGTTGCATCTGCTGTAAATCTTGCTCTTTTTAGCTCAGTCCATTGTCCCTTTGAACTACAAACCCATTGATTTGAATATATTCCCATACGGGTAATATTTCCGTTATCGGGACTGAAATTTTCAAGGAAGGAGTGGGGATGTTTCAGGTAAGTAGTTGTTTTGGGACGTCTGAAACTTGCGATTAATTCCCATTGTCCGATTTCCGGAGCAAAAAAGTAGGCGGTATAATCTGTTGAATTATTCTCCGAAGGTACTCCCTTTAAAAGGAAATGATAGGTTACATCTGATTTCCAATAATATCTGCGATAACTTTGCCCACCTGAACCTTCATTGCCGAAAGCTCCTGTATTTACATCTTTGCCTTTTTTTAGTAAAATAATTTTTTGATCTTCCGGTATTTCGCTGGGTTTGTCGGTTTTAAAAGGACTCCACACCGAGAATAATATCCTTCGTTCTGTTGCTGAATTTACCTGAATCCCATAATATCCTTCACCGAATCCATTGGCCATGAAGTAGGATCCTATAACATCATTTCCCTTAGGAATTGTGATTTCGTTATAAAACCACTCCACATCTCCGGCATCTGTCGGAAGTTCGAAATTCAAGTGAACAGATGGCCCGCGCCGCCCCCAATAAAAATCATCTTTTACGAATCGGGTTTGGTTGTCAATAGCCTCACCTCCAATTAAAAGAGTGGTTATTTCGGCGAAACTTTCTGATGTTTTCTCAATTCCGCTAAGAATAAAAGTTTGATAACCAATATTTTCTAATTTAAAAATACCAATATCCAAAGTGTCGAAATCAATATTGATTATTGATAATTTTCTGGTGTCTTTGCCAAGTTGACATTTTACTATTGATTTTCCCGATTTCACACGGGCAATAATGGCCAGGTGAACTTTCCCTTTTTTCTCTGTTTTAAAATAGGTAAATATTTGATTAGATGGATTTTCCCAACCACTAACCCCTTTATTCGATATTACTTTATTTTGACTGACAGCATTATTTACAGCCCAGCTATTCCCTGTTAATTGAACAGATTGAAAATTCTGAAATTGTGAAAAAATTTTACCGGGGATTCGATCTTGACAATATACCTCTGATATAGATATAAATAAAACACAAATAAGGAAAATAAGTTTGTAATTCTTTTCCATTGTTCTGAATTTGACGTTAATACTAATAATAAATAATCTCTTCGTGGTACGACCTAAAGTGCAGCAAATATAACAAGATTGTTGAATCTTAAACGAATTTGCTTAAAGTGTAGGATGGGTTGACAAGTAATGAGCATAAAAGTAAGCCAACTCAGCATCAAAATGTACCGTATGACCAACACCGGGTAAAATATCAATACTTACATTGGTATATCCATGGGCTTCGCAAGTGGCTTTTGCGTTCATAAATTGCTGCCACATTCCTTTTCCCGTTGTAACACCAATAGCAGCAACCGAGTCATATTCTCCTGTATATTGTTTTACAGGTAGGTTAATTCTTTCGGGTGCGTTTGATACTCCTTTACTTGTCATACCCCTTCCTAAATCTGACGGATTCGGCCCTCCGTTGCCAAGATAATTACCTGCAGAAACACAAGCTGCTGCAATAAATTCCGGTCGCCACATTACTAATGGCCAGAAAGCATGACCACAAGCTGAGAAACCATCCCAATAGAACTTATCTTCACCATTGTAATCCGCCTTTATCTGTTGAAACAGTTCAATTACCGCAATCTCGTCAAATAACTGGTCGGATGTTGTGTTACAGTAATTTAATACATCAGGAGGGTAACCATTATCGTTGCCGACAATACTTTTAGTAATCACCGTAACAATAATAAAGGGCATATTTCCACGTTTTTGAGCAAATATTTGGGGTCCGTCATTTGGAGCAGCACCATGCCAACCGTCATGAACATTATACATGAAAATAGGCCATTTTTTGGTTGGAGTCCAGCCAATTGGTAATGAGATAAAATACTGCGTAGGACAGGTTCTGCCAATTAATTTGCCTGAAGTATTATTCGTCTTATCCGTACCGCCATTGTAAACCAATCCCGGAATATTACTTGCCGTAACAATAACATTGTCAACATAATAGATATCGGCAGTTGTACTTCCGCAGTTTCTGAATAACATTCTTGCGAACTGTCCGGGTGATGTACTCTGATTTTTCCATGCAAGTGTTTTGGCTATCAATTTTGTTCCGTCAACATAAACATCATAAGTTTTTGAAGATAAATTAAGAACCAATCTGACAGAATACCAACGATTTACTTGTACATTTGAAATCAGGACATAATTTGTCCCTGTATTATCAATTGCAGTCATTTTGCCACCATCTCCAATAATTACCCCTGCAATTTCGACGGATGTATTTGCAAAAAGAGAAAATTGTTTCCAATTTGAGGTGTCTGTAACTCTTATTTTAGCCTCTACAGAAACAATACCCTGCGTTACAGGTGTAAAGTCCTTATACATTGAAAGTTGATTTGTGGCATCGGTTGAAGTTTTGTCAAGTTTGATACATTGATTGTTGGCATCAGACGGATCACTCTCTTCTGTCAGAGTGCCACCAGTCAGTTCCGAAATTGTCATATCAATGGGAGCAACTCCTTTTACACCATAATCAAAGGTAAATTGAGCATAAATAGGATTTGACAAAGTGGGGTCAGGAACTTCTGAAGCGATTGGTGTTAACGAGGAGTGACATGCAATCACGATTGTCAGAAAGATCATCCAAAAGGCTCTGGAAATAAAAATACGAATGTCCATTATTGATTGTTATTTGATGACATGTTTAAAACGGTTGATATTGAACAAACAGTCGTTGAATAATGATACCAAAAATAGTATTTTGTTTGGAATTTTCGGATCTTTAAAAAATAGAAACCTTTAAGCTTTGTTACATTTGTCATTGAAATCAATGTTTATGGTTCATTTTATATACAAATGTTACAATTATTGCATTTTTCAGTTTCTGTTTTGTAGGTAATTCACAAATATTGAAGTAATTACGGATTATTGTTCTGCTGATTCCAAAAAAATCTTTCACAAAAAAGACATCAAAACCCGGTAATATTCTCATTAAAGTAAAAATGCGAAATTAAATGTGTCGTACTCAATACCCTTATGTCAGTGTAAACTTCAGTTATTTACCACTCTTGTTTTTCCATCCCGAAAACATATCTTTGCCCCGGTTTGAACTTGTAGTAAAGGAGAGTGTTTTATCGGTATGAGTAAAAAAGTAATCTTTTGTAATTGCGGTGCTAAAGTCGTAGGAAGTGATCGGCTTGAGGGTATTTCAGAATTTTTGAAGCAGTCAGGTCATCCGTTTTCAGTAATTTCCGATTTATGCGGATTTTCTGTTGATGGGAAAAGTAAAATCCGCAATTTGTTTTTATCATCCGATGAGGTTTTGATCATCGCCTGTTATCAGCGTGCAGTCAATCTTTTGCTCGGAAACTGCGGGATTGATCACCAATTATTGAAATGTAAATATTTGAATTTCAGAGAATTGGAAAATGATCTTATTTTTGCTGAGATAAATAAGTTTTTTGCAGGAGTCACCGAAAAGGGTGAATTATCTGAATTTAAAAGTATTAGCGAATGGCCTTCATGGTTTCCGATAATTGATTATGCCCGGTGCAATTCGTGCGGACAATGTGCTGATTTTTGCCTTTTTGGTGTTTTTGAAAAAAACAGTGATAAAGTTGTTGTTACAAATCCCAAAGGTTGCAAAAATAACTGTCCGGCTTGTGGCCGTATCTGTCCGCAAACTGCAATTATTTTTCCAAAGTATGAGCATACAGGAGCTATTGCCGGTTCTGATACAATTGATGAAATTGCTGAACATCAACGTCAAAGTAAGGATATTGATACAATTCTTGGCAGTAATATCTATAAAGCACTTGAAATGCGGAAAGCTAAACGTCAATCAATTATTCGTTCAGCGTCCATGCAACAGGCATTGAATGAACGGGATAAAGCAATTGCTGAAAAGAATGGCAAATAGGATTTAAACAGCAAGATTAAAATTAAAGAAAGTGAGAAAATTCAATACATCAGGACCAAATATTTCGGCAAAACATTATACGATTGAACGTACCGATTTAATCAAAAAAGGTATTGATTTAGTTAAAGATGAAAGATATTTCACAATTTGGGCACCTCGTCAAACAGGAAAAAGTACATTTTTTGGACAGCTTACCGAAAAATTAAAAGATCAAGGCTATAAAGTTGCACCCATTAATTTTGAAAACTACGAAAATCTTCCCGAACGTTCTTTCTTAAAAAGGTTTGCGCTAAAGCTTAAAGAGTATTGGAACGAGAATTTTGACAGATTGAATATTGGCGATATATTTTTAAAAATTGAAAATCTTAGTAATCAAAAATATGTACTTATAATTGATGAAGTTGAGGGAATTAATCAAAAATATTTTGGAGATTTTTTACATTCTATAAGAAATGCTTATCATTCAAGAGAAAATCATTGTTTAAAAAGTGTTATTCTTGTTGGCGTTTCAAATATCGTTGGCGTGGTTAGTGATAATGCAAGTTGTAGTGCAACGGAAATCCCGATTTTTCGGGACACGTTTAATATTGCTGATAACCTGAATGTACCATACTTTACTGATGATGAAGTATTTAAACTATTAGGACAACACGAATCCGAAACCGGACAGTTGTTTGCTGACAATGTAAAACATAAAATTAGTAATATCACTGCAAATCAACCAGGATTAGTCAATGGATTTGCAAAAAAATTAATAGAAGACTATCCTGACAAAGAATTAATAACTTATGATGATTATTTGAAAGTAGAAGATTGGTATCTGACAGAAGCAATAGATAAGAACTTTTCAAATATTTTAAACAAAGCGAAAAAAGAAAGAAATTTGGTTGAACGATTGTTATTCACGGAAGAAAAAATCCCTTTTAAAATTGACAGAGACAGTATTAAACTTCTGCATACAAATGGGTTAATAAAAAAAGATGAAAATGGATATGTATCATTTTGGGTGCCGTTTTACAAAAAACGCTTATATGATGCTTTTTATCCTTATTCAAATGGTGAAAAGGCAAGTATTTTAAGAAGTATTGTCGTTAGTGAACTTTTTGACACACACAACAACCTTAATCTTAATAACTTAATCACAGGTTATAAGAATTATGTAAAAAGACGTGGATTTAACGTGTTCAGAGAAAAGGATGAAAAGGGTAACTATCAATCAATAAAAGAAAGTGCCTTAATTTACAGTTTTGAAACTTATATTCAGGCATTTTTGCAAGTCATTGATGGGAAAAGTTACCGTGAAGCAGATACAGGATTGGGAAAAAGTGATTTAATAATTAACGTAAAATCAACAGAATATTTGTTAGAAAGTAAAATTTACTACTACGAAAGTCTGTTTTTAAAAGGGAAAAAACAACTTGCTTACTATTGCCAAAGTTTAGGAGTGAGTAATGGAATTTACCTCGTTTTTTGTCCAAACAATGTAAATTACTCACAAAGAGTAAAAGAAGAAATTGAATCAATTGAAAATCCGGAGGGTTCAGGACAATTTGTTCAAATTTCAACTTATTTGATTGATTTTGATGAAACTAAATGGTAAAAAAAGACAATGTCTATACTACGAAATTTTTTAAAGTCTGACCGCAAATGTTTATGGAAGTTTACCTATAATCTTGGATGGAAAGGGATTAGAGGATTTAATAAATTTCAGCAAAGAAAAAAGCAAGGAGAGATTTTCCCTGCTTTTCAGTTTATTTCAGTCACAAACGACTGCAATCTGGCATGTCAGGGGTGCTGGGTAACAAAAGGGGAGAAGAGTGCCAGTCTCGATTTACCCGCTATCAATAAAATCATAACAGACAGTAAAAAACATGGTAGCTATTTTTTCGGAATTTTGGGTGGTGAACCGTTAATGTACAGTGATTTAATGAATTTGTTTGCGGTACATCCCGATTGTTATTTTCAATTATTTACAAATGGGACATTGCTAACCGATAGAGTTGCTGAAGAGTTAAGAAAACTTGCAAATGTTACTCCTCTTATCAGTTTGGAAGGGGATGAAGTTGTGGCTGATATCCGAAGGGGAAGTAACCGTGTTTTCCAGCGCACACTGAAAGCCATCGAAACATCAACAGCACACGGCCTTATTACAGGTGTAGCTATAAGTGTTTGTAAATCTAATATTGAAATGGCTTTATCTGATGAATTTATTGAAATGCTTCATAATCGTGGCGTGGTCTATCTTTGGTATTACATTTATCGTCCAACCGGCGAAGATCCTCATTATGAACTGGCACTTTCATCGGATGACATTTTGAGGTTACGTGGGTTTTTAGTCGAAGGCAGAACAAAATATCCTATTGTATTGATTGATTCCTATTGGGGTGCCGATGGTGAACCATTTTGCCCGGCAGCCGAAGGATTGAGCCACCATATCAATCCTGATGGAAATATCGAGCCGTGTCCTGTTATACAGTTTTCGTGCGATAATATCCGAAGCGGAGATCTCAAGTCTGTTTATGAAAATTCTTCGTTTATAAAAGGTTTTAAAACAGAGGTTAACCAGCAGACTAAAGGTTGTATTTTGATGGAGAATCCGGCCTGGCTTGCGAAATTTGTTACTCGGCAACATGCAATTAATACCTCAAACCGACCCGGTTTATCGGATCAATTGGCCAATGGATGTGTGGTTTGCAGCCACGGAAGTTGTCCAAAAATCCCCGAAAAAAACTGGATTTACCGGATGGCTAAGAGACGGGCTTTTTTTGGATTGGGTGCTTACGGATAAAATTAATAATATGCAGTCAAAAATATTTAAATCGTTATATGCTCTTGATGTTCCTGATGAAAAATCAAAAAGGACTCAAATAAGGCGCTCTATTGAATCCTATTTTATTGAAAATAAGGTAATTCCTCCGGTCAGTTACGATGGTTTATTTCGTTTTGCAAGTTTGCTGATTGAAACAGAAAAATGGGAGGAGCGTTACCGTGCTTTTATTATGGTATGCTGTGGTAATGCTATTTGGCGACCTGTTGTTGGGGCAATTCCATATAATCGGCGTGTTTTTTTATTACCGCAATGTCTCCGAAATGTAACGTACTGTACGGCTCAACAGGACGAGTTGGGATTATTATGCAGTGAATGTGGTCATTGCAGTATTTCAGGTTTTTTGCGTGAAGCTGAAAATTTGGGTTACGTTGCCTTGGTAACTGAGGGAACTACTATCACAACTCGTTTGATCGAAAGTGGGAAAGTTGACGCAGTGATTGGAGTAGGTTGCATGGAGGTGTTGCAAAAAATGTTTGCATCTGTAAGCAAATATTCAATCCCCGGAATTGGAATACCGCTAATTAACTGTGGTTGTGTTGGTACTTTAGCCGATGCTGACTGGATTAAACAGGAGATCTATAACTATCGCGAAGATCCATCAATCAGGTTGCTGAATCTTAACTATCTGAGAAACAAGTCTTCTTCAATTTTTGGCGAAGAACAATTGACCAGAATTCTTGGTGCTGCAAAAAATAAAACCGAAACAATTGCTTTTGAATCACTTTTGTCCGGTGGCCAGCGTTTACGCCCGTTCCTTGCCGTTCTTGCTTATGAAGCATTTGTAAATGAGCCTGATCCTTGTGTATTGAATATGTTGGCATTATCCGTAGAGTGTTTTCATAAAGCTTCGCTAATACATGATGATATCGAAGATAACGATGATATGCGTTACGGAAAAGAGACAATCCATGCCCGTTACGGAATTCCGGTGGCGATTAATGTAGGCGATTACCTGATTGGAGAAGGTTACAGATTGATTTCTGAAAGTACCCTACCATCAAAAACTATTAAAGAGGCGATTAAAATTGTTTCACAAGGACATCGGAGTTTGACTATAGGACAAGGTGCTGAGTTGATTTCAATTCGTTCGAAAGTGATTCTTCCTTTGAAAGAAATGCTGGAACTATTTGATAATAAAACATCTGCTGCTTTTAAGGTTTCTCTGTTGCTGGGTTCAGCAGTCGGAGGTGCATCGAATGAAATGATTGAAGTTTTAGATCGTTTCAGTCATTTCATAGGTATCAGTTATCAGATTAAAGATGATTTGTCTGATTATCACGGCAATAAAGGAGATATTGCAGTCAGAAAATTTTCTATATTGCTTTCAGTTCTTGAAGAGCAACTTCCTGATTCAGAAAAAAATCTTTTGCTATATGCTTACAAAACTGATACTTATGAGGTAATATATGAATTAATCGACAGGTATGAGATTCTAAAAGTTACCAAAGAGTTGTTAATCTCGACTATTAACGAAGCGAAAAATTGTCTCGAAAGCATTTCCAATTTAGGTCTTAAACTGGCATTACATGAAATTTTGGGAAAGATTTTCAAAGATTATATTTAAGCTTGCAGCGCAAAAACAATTAAGAAGAATACGCCCCAAACTTATCGAAACAGTTTTGGCCAAATCACCTTCAATGCTTGATCCTGAGATGGTTTTCGAGATATGTTCATTTATTAAAGGCAAACAGACAGAGCAAGGCGGATTTTCTGACAGGGGAGGAAAGTGCGATTTGTATTACACTCTTTTCGGTTTTTATATTGCTGAAGCATTTTCAGTAACTGATGTAATGAAACCGTTGAAAAAATATGTTTCATCAACGGTATCAACTAACAACTTGTCAGGTGTTTATCTTTATTGTGGTGCAATTTTGTATGCAAAACTCATCGGGCATGATGCAATAACTGAAAAATTGCGAAAACAAATAGTGGCAGATCTTACCAAAACAGGCACGAAACAGCCTGAGTATGCCGGATTTTTGGGAATATTGGCACTTTATTATCTCGAAGATTTTAAGAACATACAAAGAGCTATCAATCAATATAATCGTTCAATATCACTTAAAGAAAATCCATGTCCTGTTGTGGCTGCATCTGTTGTGCTAATGGAAATGGCGGGAAACCGTAAACCTCAAGCTGTGGAAATGTTGAAATCTTTTTATCGTGAAAGTGGTGGATTTGCTGCCCTTCACCGTACCCAGTCTGAAGATATGCTATCAACCGGTGTTGCTTTGTACGCGCTCCATTTTTTGGAAGCCGACATTAGGTTGATTAAACCTGATTGCCTTAGTTTTGTTGATAGTTTGTACGAAAACGGGGGTTTTCGTGCCGTTTCAACTGATTCTATGACTGATGTTGAATATACATTTTATGGTTTATTGGCATTAGGTTCAATGTGTTAGGTTAATTTTTTAATTACTTTAACAGAGTATTATGGAACAGACAAGTCTTGAAAATCAATACAATAAATTAGTTGAATTGCTTATTTCGGAGCGCAATACCGAAGGATTCTGGAGTGGCAGATTATCATCGAGTGCGCTTGCGACCGCAGTGGCAATTGTTGCAATTAAATTAAATGGCGATAAATCAGATTATCAATTAATTAATAATGGTTTAGATTGGCTTTTAGGTCATATTAACCATAAAGGAGGCTTTGGAGATACGCCCGATAGCAAAAGCAATGTGAGCACATCATTGCTCTGTTATGCTGCAATCAGTTATTGTGGTGAAGGTTGTGAGAACTCAAGGAAAGCACTTTTGAATATTGAGAATTACCTGGCCCGTCAAAATATAAATATTGGTGGTGGTGATATTATAGATTCGATTCTAGCATTTTATGGAAACGATTTAACTTTTTCTGTTCCAATTCTTTCGATGTTGGTAATTTGTGGCGTGCTTGACAAAAAAGCGTGTACTAAAATACCTCAGTTGCCATTCGAATTTACAATATTTCCGGCATCCTGGTACAGTTTGTTTAATTTACGCGTTGTTAGTTATGCAATTCCTGCCCTGATTGCAGTGGGAATTTTCATCTTTAAGACAAGAATCCAACACAATCCGATAATGAAATGGATCAGAAATAAATCCATTCAACCGTCATTACGGAAACTTGAAAAAATCGTTCCCCAAAGTGGAGGTTTTCTTGAGGCAATTCCTCTGACGGCTTTTGTGACGATGTGCCTGTTATCCTCAAAACTTGAAAATAATCAGGTTGTTGCAAAAGGCCTTACTTTTCTGCGCAATCAGCAGCGTGATGATGGGAGCTGGCCAATTGATACTGATTTGTCTACATGGGTTACTACATTAAGTATCAAAGCTATCGGTTCACAAATCACTAAAGAATTTTCTGCATCTGATATAAAAATACTTGTAAATCATTTAATAACAATTCAATACAAGGAAATACATCCTTTCAACCTTGCTCTTCCCGGTGGTTGGGGATGGACTAATTTTTCAGGTTCAGTTCCTGATGTTGACGACACTTCAGGCGCGATACTTGCACTTTTGGTTATGTATAGTTCTGATATATCTTGCGGAAATGCAATTATTAATGGTTGCCAATGGCTTACTACACTCCAAAATAAAGATGGAGGATTCCCAACTTTTTGTAAAGGCTGGGGCAGATTACCATTCGACAGCAGTTGTGCCGATCTTACAGGACATGCACTCCTCGCATTGACCAAATCGCTTGATATACTTGGTGATACAATACCACTTGTTTTACAAAATTCAGTAAAACTGTGCATTGCACGATCATTTGGATTTCTTTGGAAGGCACAAAACGAAAACGGTTCATGGAATCCGTTGTGGTTTGGAAATCAGTTTACTTCCGATCAGAAGAATCCGGTTTATGGAACCGCTAAAGTAACTATCTATTTGGAAGATAGTATAATGTGCAACTTATTGGATGAAAATATGAAAAATAATATTGGAACTATGTTGACCAATGCCAGAAATTATTTACTGAAACAGCAAAATTATGATGGAAGCTGGGGTGGAGAAAATGGAGTTTCAGGTACGATTGAGGAAAGTTCACTTGCTATTTCTGCTCTGGTTCCGAAAGATCAGGATGCCTGTCTCAAGGGGTTTAAATGGCTCGAAAATGAAATTGTCGGCGATGGCTTACGGTCGAATCCTATTGGCCTTTATTTTGCAATGCTGTGGTATGACGAAAAACTGTATCCGTTAATCTACTATGTCGAAGCACTCCAAAGATTTTTAAAATATAATAATAAACTGTAAATAATGAAGTTGCATATTGTTGGCGGTTTTTTGGGAAGTGGCAAGACCACTGCAATTACAAACGCATCAAAGTTACTGATGCAGAATGGGAAAAAGGTGGCAGTAGTAACAAATGATCAGGGTAAATATTTGGTTGACACGAGCTTTGTTGGATCAAACGATATTCCTACAGCCGAAGTTACCAATGGTTGTTTTTGCTGTAATTTTAATAGTCTGAGTGATCAAATCGAATCACTTGTTCTAACAATTCAGCCTCATTGTATTTTTGCCGAAAGTGTAGGATCGTGTACCGATTTGGTAGCCACGGTGTTAAAGCCCCTTCAATTGCTTAATAAAGAGCTTTTTGATGAATTGACATTTTCAGTTTTTGTTGATGCCCGATTATTGCTTGATCATCTTATCGGAAAAAAACTACCTTTCAGTGATGACATCATCTATATTTTTGAAAAACAGATTGAAGAAGCTGATTTATTGGTTATTAATAAAACTGACATGCTTCCCTCAGAAGACCTTAAAATTTTGCAGGAATTGACTGATGTTCAATTTGTTCGTAAAATATTGATTTTTCAAAACTCATTAGATACCTTGAGTATCCAAAACTGGATTTCAACCCTTGAAAACATTCCGGTTAGCCGCAGAAATTCTCTTGATATTGATTATCAGATTTATGGTAAAGGTGAAGCAGATCTTGCATGGCTTGACGAAGAAATCAATATTCACACCGATGGTAACACTGCATGGGATTGTGCTATCCAATTCATTGATTGCATGGTAAATGAAATCCAACGCAGACAGGTAGCAATAGGTCATTTGAAATTTCTGTTGAAAGGGGAGGAATTAAGTCATAAAATTAGTTTTACCAGTATGTTTGATATAGACTGGAAAAAAGATCTTCCCGTTTTAGAAATCAATGATATTCAGATAATGGTTAACTCAAGAATCGAAACTACACCTGACGAGGCACGTTCGATAGTCAGAAAAGGAGTTATCGCCATTTCCGGGTTAGGAGTAGTGATATCCGAAAGTCATGAACAGGCTTTTAAACCCGGTTTTCCTAATCCTACACATCGGATTACAAGGAAATTGCCTTGCTGCGAAGATTGCAGATGTATTAAAAATCTGAATAGCAGTCAGATCGAAGCCTGTTTGTGTGAAATTAAAGAAGATGCAAATTGTTGCTGTTAGTATCCAAAAAACATTGATGGTAAGAAACAGTTTTTATTACTTTATTTCAATCGAAAATAATATTTAATGCGCAGTAAATCAATTTTATATATCCCCATTCTTTTACTTTGGATTTTTCTTTTTTATTATAAGGAAGAGTCCACAAATTATATAGTATATAATTGGTTATCTATGCCTTATGAATCAAATTTCTCGAACACCATTTGGTTCTTTATCAGCACATTGCAGAAAATTTTCCTGCTTTTGATCCTTGTTATCTTCCTCGCCGGTATTGTTCGTACATGGTTCTCACCCGAAAAGACTCGAAAAGTTCTTGATGGCAAATCACTGTTTACAGGCAATGTGCTGGCAGCCTTTCTCGGAATTGCAACCCCTTTTTGTTCATGTTCGGCAATTCCTTTGTTTTTAGGTTTTGTTGAAACAGGAATCCCTATAGGAATTACATTTTCTTTTTTAATAGCAGCACCCATGATTAACGAAGTAGCAGTAATTATGCTGTTTAGTCTGTTTGGATGGGAAGTGGGTGTAGTTTATATTTTAATGGGTTTACTGATTGCAATCTCTTCAGGTTGGATTATAGGTAAGCTTAAGCTGGAAAAATGGCTTCAGGATTGGGTTCGTAACTTAAATTTGGGGGCTACTTCATTTGATAATAAGCAACTTACAATGAAAGACCGGATTTCGACAGGTATCTTAGCTGTTAGGGAGATTATTGTTAAAATATGGCCATACATCGTTTTTGGAATTGGAGTCGGAGCCTTAGTACATGGGTATATTCCCAATAATTATCTGGCTTCTTTGATTAATAAATCAACATGGTATTCGGTTCCGCTGGCAGTATTAATCGGAATACCGCTCTACTCATGTTCGCCTGGAGCAGTTCCAATTGCTTATGCCTTGATTGAAAAGGGAGTTCCACTCGGAACCGCCCTTGCTTTTATGATGTCTGTAATAGGTATTTCACTTCCTGAATTGATCATTTTAAAAAAAGTTTTAAAGCTACCTTTTATTTTTATGTTTATTGGAATCATTGCCACAGGTATCATTTTTATCGGATATCTACTGAACTTTTTATTGTAAAAATCAAATCTTATTTAGACCGGAACTAAATACCATTCACTATTTGCAGATTTCCCGGAATGATTCTATTTTTATGCAAAAGTTTTAACCATTTCATATATGAGCAAGAAAGTTTTCTTTTTATTGATTTTCGGAATTTTAGCTACTTCTACTGCTAATTCACAGGAGCCCACAACATGGCGCGGTCCCGGATCGACCGGTATTTATCCTGATACAGGTTTATTAAAATCTTGGCCAGACAAAGGACCGGATATTGTTTGGCATTATGATGACTTGGGAGAGGGTTTTTCATCTCCCGTTTTTGCAAATGGAAAGATATACCTTTCTGCAACTGAGGGGAATATTGGGTATATCTATGCTTTAACCCTTGATGGGAAACTCGAATGGAAATCTACGTATGGCGAAGAATGGGTCGAAAACTATCCCGGAACCCGCGCAACTCCTACAGTTGTAGGCGATATGTTATATATCTATTCAGGTAAAGGGGCTGTTACTTGTATGAGTGCTGCAAACGGTAAAGTAAATTGGACCAAAGATGTAATGACAGAACTTAATGGAAAGAATATTACATGGGGTGTTACCGAAACTCTGGTTATTGATGGCAACAAACTATTTGTAACTTTGGGTGGTGACACAAACAATGTTATTGCCTTAAACCGTTTGGATGGAAAATTGATCTGGACCAGTAAAGGTTTAGGTGAGCAACCGGCCTATTGTACTCCGCTTTTAGTTAAATTACCATCACGTAAGTTGCTGGTTACAATGACAGAAAAACACATTTTAGGATTGGATGCCGAAACAGGAACGTTGCTTTGGTCGCACGAGCAAACAAACCAATGGGCTGTTCATGC
>CAILKW010000384.1 GCA_903834845.1 uncultured Bacteroidia bacterium
GACAAATTACTGTAAAGATAAGGTTTACTTAGATCGGTAAATAATCCGTAGGTTGTGAAGTTGGTACTAACTCCAAAAACCGAACCGGACAAAAGCATTTCGGCATTTGTATTCTTTAAGTTAGGAAGAACAATCTGATTAAGAGTGAGCCGTGAATATGCCGTAAAATCTTTTCCCGTAATTGGAATTGAAATCGCTGCTTTACGTTCCTCAAGATAATTGTATATAATCGCTTTTTGCCCTGGATCATATTTTATATAATTCAATTCAAATTGAAGATTTGAAGGGAGCCGATAGCTCAGAATTCCTTTTGCGCGCACGGCATAAGTATATTCACCAGTTACTAGTAAACCACTCAATAATCTCACCGAAGCACTCATAAAGGGCATAATTTGACCCGTATTCACAGATGAAAGGTATTCCACCCCACCTCCTAAAGTTATTTTACGGCTGATTCCGTAATTAAACGTGGCCCGAGAAAATCGGCTTCTCAATGTATCTTCAACCAAACCAGCACTAACTGTATATTCAAATTCTTTTAAAGGTAGAAAATTGAATGGAACGATGATATTATCCTCCTTAATCCTTTCTTCCCCCCATGGTCCATAGAATTTTAATTTAACAGATGAATTACCGTAAACTAACGGTACCTCAAATTTGTAAAACCCGGAAGCATCTGCTTTCATATAATCGATAAGTACATTATTGATATAGAGTTCAACTGTCCAGTTGGGCTCAGTGATATCACTAAGTGAATATGACCCAAATGATCGTCTATAAGAAGTGGGTGTATTTGTAAACTGTACTCCGACAATTGGATCATAAATGGACGAAGTTACTTGTGTATTTATTTTGCCTACCATAACTTGACGAAATATTTTTCTCTCGTTATTTACAAATTTCCATATATACTGTTGCTGCTTTTCACTAAAGGAGCTATTGTTGTTATAATTAAGTAAGACATTAGCTTCGCCACCTGCTAATACTGTTCCTAAAGCAAGGTTTACTCTGGCATCAATTTGTCCTTGTAATTGTTGAGTCGAGATTACCGACCAGTCGGCTACTCCAAAATGAAATATCGGATATTTTCTCCCTATTGTAGTGTCTGTTTTTACCTCGCCTTTAAGTCGGCTCACATTTGATCGCATCTGTTCCAGCCGCATTTCGCGAATAATTGGCAATTCTAATTTTGTATTTAATAATACAGATAAATTTCTGAAACTAAAACTACAATCCAGACCAAAAATCTGTCCGAAAAAGGGTGATCTCAGGTAAAGATTAGTCTCAGTTTTAATCATATCTTCACTTTTAAGGTCATAAATTTTCCCCTGATAAGTGATTCTGTTGTTTCTCTTGTCAATAAAATAAGTGGCTTGTTGATTAATAAAAAACCCCGTAACAGAATCGAGTTGTGCTGATGGAGTGTTTTTAATTTTAAGAATAGAAAAAATATCAACTATTGGCAGAAAAACAGTTTCATCAAGAATTACAGCAGGAATATCAATTCCTCCAACCTTTTGAATATTTAAAAATACAGTAATCTCATCATATAGAGGTTCATCCTGAGCTAGTACTTTAGAAGAAAAAGAAATCATAAAAACAAATAGGAAAGCTGTTAGTACCAAAATACCGGAAATGCTGTTGCTTTTCCGGTATCTGTTGATTAACGGCCTGACTATTCGTAACATATCGTATTATAGGTATAGCATTATTGTTGGATAAAGGTAACCAGAAAAACTCCATTATATGCCCCGGCAGGATTTGCCATTAGTGACCCCACAGTCAGCGTTCCGCCAATAAAGACCTCAGTGTGTTCACCGTTGGCTATAAACGGAGAGTTGGTACTTGAATCGCCAATCTTTAGCATTATTGTCCCTCCGTTACTCCCTGATAAAGGCGAGTCCGGACCGTTAACAATGGTAATAAGAGTTCCGGGCAAAGCAGTAACTTCAAAAAGTGC
>CAILKW010000385.1 GCA_903834845.1 uncultured Bacteroidia bacterium
TATTCAAGTTGTTTTCCTGCGCTATCTTTAGCGCATCATTCAGCGACAGTCGAAGGGTGTCCTGCGCCACGCTGTTATTTACTACTACAATAGAGAGTAGTATAAACAAGATAATCTGACATTTTTTCAATAACATTTTTTGCTTTTTTTATTAATTACTATTCTTGCTTAATGATTCTGTAATTTCTTTTTTACGGTTTTCAAAATATGCAACTCCGACAGTTGTGGAAATTGCCCGTATATGGTTTTCAAACATCACTCCAAAAAGTTCATCAAATTTAAGATCTGCAACTTTGCATATATCCGAATTATGAATTTCAACGAGGTAATTCATATAAATTGCCACTACAGCTTCACTGTTTACGTCTTTCCGATACAACCCCTCCGCAATTCCCTGTTCTAAATTAAATTTCATCGATTTTGAAATATGAGCCAATTTTTTGGAATGATGATCAATGAAAACCTGTTCGTAGTATTTCCGAAGTTCAAAAAGCAACATTGGATTAAAACGCTTCATCTCCTCATAAACCAACAAACTTACCTTAAAAAGTATTTCGATTGCATTAACCTTTTGACTACCTATACTATTAATGTTTTCAACCCATTTCAACTGCTCATAATCAAATAACTTTGCAATCAAATCTTCTTTGCTTTTAACAAAACGATAAAGGGTTTTTTTCGATATACCAAGCTTATGGCTTATGTCGTCCATATTCAAATTCTTTATTCCGAATTCAAAAAACAGATCCTTGATCTGATCAAGCATCGGTTCTAATCTATCGGTATTATTGTCTAATTCATCATTCATTTTTAAATTCGTATCAAAATTATTCGGGTGCAAATATAGGAAACGATTTACACTATTATTGTTTCCGCAATGTTAATTGTTTCTTAATTTTAAATTTCCTCTAATTCCTTTTCTTTTTTCTTATCGTGTTCACTGATTTGTAAGTTGTTTTATTACTTTCGTATGCTTAATTGATATATACTTTTTAAAACGTCAAAAATGGTTAATCAGATAGTTTCCTTTATCAGGCGAAAGATTTTTCGTATGGATAAATACAGGTGGGATTTCCAATATATTAACGGGCGGTGGGATGATCTCAGGACAAAAGAGATGGAGCGATTGTTTGTTGCCAGAGATTTGCTTAAAAAATATAATTCCGGAGGTAATATATTTGAAATAGGGTGCGGTGAAGGTATTTTATTTCAACACATTGCAGAAGTTGACTTCTCATTTTTTGAAGGTATTGACATTTCTGAAATTGCTATTACAAAAACCCCTAAATCAACAAAAAGTGTCTTTAAAGCTGAGGATATGGAAACATATATTCCAATCAACAAGCCTTTTACTGTAATTGTGCTTAACGAAGTGTTATATTACAGTAAAAATCCCTTAAAATTATTGAAAAGGTACATTCAATTTCTTGAAAAAGATGGTGTTTTTTTGATTGGAATGTACGACACACCGAAAAGTAAAACTATCTGGCAAACTATTAGTCACGATTTTATTGAATTGGAATCCATTGAAGTGAAACAGGATTCAAAAATCTGGTATTATAAGGTTTTAAGAGCTGTGAATAATAATAAGAAGCTGTAGAATTCAGGTCTCTCTGTTTAATTTCAAAATTATATGACAAAGAAAATCAGAATAATAGTTGCCGGAATTGGAGGCGTTGGAGGATATTTTGGTGGCCTTTTGGCAAAAAAATATTCAAATAGTCCGGAAGTGGAGATTGATTTTGTTGCTCGTGGAGGGCATTTAAAACAAATACGAAACAACGGACTAAAAATTGTTACTCCAAATGAAGAATTTACGGTATTTCCGAATATAGCAACAGATTGTCCATCAAAAATTGGCATTGCCGACCATATTTTAATATGCACGAAAAGTTACGATCTGGAAGCGATGCTTGAACTTTTAAAGCCATGCATAAATGAAAATACTGTTATATTGCCCTTACTCAACGGTGTTGACGGTGATGAACGGATTAAAACCATCCTGCCCGATACAATGATTTTAAACGGTTGCGTTTATATAGTTTCACGTTTAAAAGATTGGGGTGTTGTAGAAAATTCGGGTAATATCCAAAAACTCTATTTCGGCATTGATAATTTCACTAATGACAAATTACTATTGCTTGAAAAACTTTTTTTGGAGGCTGATATTGATGCTAAACTCTCTGAAAACATCTCTGCAATAATTTGGGAAAAATTCATTTACATTTCACCTGTGGCAACGGCAACATCTTATTATGACAATTGCCTCGGCGAAATCCTTGAGGACAGCGATAAAAGGGAAACCCTTTACCGGTTGATTTATGAAGTTGCACAAATTGCCTATAACCTGGGTGTTATCTCCAATAAGGAAATTGTCGAAAAAACGCAACGTAAATTAAGTCTATTCCCTTATGAGTCCACTTCTTCCATGCATCGCGACTACCAAAACCATAAACAAAATACAGAGATTGAAACGCTGACTGGTTATGTTGTTCGGGCAGGAATACGACACAATATTGCAACACCAAACTTTGAGGAAATTTATAAAATACTGATTAACAAAAGATGAATTTGGAAACAGGAATGGCTTTGAAAAGCAAATAAAAAGAAAACCTTTTCTACCAAATAACTAACCTCGAATAAAAAATCAACTTTTTGTGATAATTTCCAATCCTGCTTTAATCTGGTTCGTACAAAAGGAGGTACGAACCAGACAAAAAAATTTTAGGTTTTAATATTCTTAGAACCTGTACCCAAACATTAATGAGTAGTTAATATTGTGCATGTTACTATCTTTCGCCAATTCGGATATGCCGTATAGTGATTCAACACCTATGACAAATTTCTTATTCAAGCACCTTCCTACAATCCTCTTAAATTAGAACCTACCCGTACATCCCAGAAAAGTTGTGCAAAAGTTACAGTTACCATCAACACGGAAATAAATACCTAAACTGATTTTTTAATACTTAATTGTTTTTTTTTAATATTTTTGCAAAGAAACTGGGTTAATAAGTACCCTACAATACTGAAATATAACTAATGGACAAATTAGAGAAAGAGTTTACACGACTGCTGGATTCCCAAAATATCAACCCTAAAGATTTAGATTATTCGATTTTGGACCATCATATTATTATGCTTACTCAATTAGTAAAGGCCATAAACAGTGGTATTTCGGTATTTGATCCTGAATCTGTTATTCTTTCAGATAGGAAAAAAACTGTACTTAAGCTTGCATACAATGGAAAATTAAGCAAGGAAATTTCAGATCAGTTAAAGATATGTATAAATACAGCTAATACTCATCGTCAGCGAATTTTAAAAAAAATGAATACCAACAATACGGCAGAAGCAATAATTTTTGCGTCCCGTCTTGGCCTTATGAATTAGTCCCGATTATTAATGTTTATTTAAGCAAATCAAATGAAATTTAAGTATTTAAGCGCGATCATCATGTTTTTTGTACTAATGTCGCAGGCTGTAACAAAGGCGCAAAATTGGCCACAGTGGCGAGGTCCGAACGGAGATGGAACAAGTTCGGAAATCAACCTTCCCACTCAATGGGATTCCGAAAAAAATGTGTTATGGAAAAGCCCTGTTCCTGGAATTGGTCATTCCTCACCAATAGTTTGGGGAGATCGTCTTTTCACGATCACTGCCAAACCTGAATCACAAGAGAAAATACTCCTTTGTTATGATACCAAAAACGGCGATTTACTTTGGCAGGTAACAGTGCTCAAAACCAAATTGGAGAATAAACACAACGACAACAGCTTTGCTTCAGGCACTCCGGCTACAGACGGAACTTATATTTATGTTTCGTTTCTTGATGGGGAATACGTAACCGTTGCAGCTTATGACTTTACCGGTAAACAAATTTGGTTGCAAAGGCCAGGTACATTTTCAAGTCCGCATGGTTACAGTTGCTCTCCGGTACTGTACAAAGACAAGGTAATTATTAACGGTGATAGTAAAGGTGATTCTTTTGTTGCTGCTCTTAGCCGTACTGATGGACATACTATCTGGAAGGTTCCTCACAATAATCCTGCACACAGTTTTAGTACACCTATTTTTAGGGAAATTGCAGAGCGCATGCAGATGATCTTTTGTGGCAATAAGGAAATAACCTCATATAATCCCGATGATG
Organism: uncultured Bacteroidia bacterium; assembly: GCA_903834845.1. Classification (GTDB taxonomy): domain Bacteria; phylum Bacteroidota; class Bacteroidia; order Bacteroidales; family Prolixibacteraceae; genus JAAFHB01. The sequence goes on from CAILKW010000385.1 coordinate 4,151, forward strand.
GATTGCGTTACTGGTTTGTGAGCGGCCCTTCTGAGGACTTCTGTTCAAGTCCGGTTTATAATGAGAAATCAGGCTTGTTACTAATCAGCAGTGCCTGGCCTCAACGTTTCTTATTGGCTATCAAGCCCGATGGCAATGGCGATGTTACAGGTAGCCATGTCGTGTGGCGGTCAACTGAAGGTGCCTTTTATGTCCCTTCACCAATTTCCGTGGGTGGATATCTTCTTTCGACTATGATGAATGGCCAGGTTCACTGTATTGAAGCAGCAACAGGCAAGATTCTCTGGAAGGAAAATCTTGGCAAGCAATATGCCTCACCGGTTCTTGTCAACGGATTGGTTTATATGCCTAATGACGCGGGCGTTATCACTATAATTAAACCAGGTCCGACATTTGAAAGCATTGCGAAAAACTCAATTGGGGAAACCATGTTCGCTTCACCAGCCATCAGTAATGGCCGTATTTATCTTAGGGGAGCAAATCATATTTTTTGCATTGGATTGAAGGATAATTCATAATAGAATAATTTCACTTAAAATTTTTGAAGATGAAAAAAGCGTTTATTTTGATTGTGATCATTGTTTGTGGCTTACTGATGCTCTATGTTGGTATGCCGGTAATTGCTTACGGGTTTTGGGGCTTACCTGCTTTACTTGCAGTAATGACGCTGTTGTGGATTGTATTAAATTTGCGGGTTGCACCTCAGTTTAGCTCAGGCGCACGAACCTACAAGTTAAAATCGAAATTTAAAGTATTAATATTTGTTTTGGCTATTATACTGCTCTATTCCACTCTTGTGCCAATCGTTACCTCCTGGGCTTTGCTGCATACTTCGGCTTATCGTAATATAATTGGAAATGTTGAGATAGGGGAGAACCTATCAACACACATGGCTCCAATTTCGATGGAAAAAGTGAGGGTCGTTGATCAATCACTTGCCAATATCTTAGGCGATAAAGTACTTGGAGCACAGGCAGCACTCGGTAGCCAGGTACGCCTCGGAACATTTAATATTCAAAAAGTAAAAAACGATCTTTATTGGGTTGCACCTTTGTTACATTCCGGGTTTTTCAAATGGAACAAGAATAAAGAAGGGACAAATGGTTATGTAATGGTGAATGCCTCTAACGAACGCGATGTGAAATTGGTGCAGGACATCGGTGGAAAAAAGGTGCTTATCAAATATCAGAGTGAGGGATATTTCAATGACTTTCTGGAGCGTCATCTTTACCTGAGTGGTTTTTACAACGTTGGATTGACCGATTATAGTTTTGAAATTGATGATGAGGGTATTCCTTACTGGGTAGTAACAAAATACAAAAAGACGATTGGGTTTTATGGTGAAAATGCGGTCGGTGTTGTTGTAGTGAATACTGAGACAGGTAAATGTGAAGAATATAGTATTGAGAACGCTCCGGCTTGGATTGACCGCATTCAGCCCGATTATTTTATCGAAAATCAGCTTAACGACTGGGGGAATTTTGTGAAAGGATACTGGAATTTTTCGAACGAAAATAAATTGCAGATCACTGAAGGGGTAACTTTAGTATATGGCGAAGATAATAAATCGTACTGGTACACCGGACTTACATCGGTTGGTGCCGATGAGGCTACTGTTGGTTTTGTATTGGTAGATACCCGGACAAAAAAAACAGTTTGGTATAAGCAAAGTGGAGCTACTGAGTTTGCTGCTCAAAATTCGGCCCGTGGAAAAGTGCAGGAGAAACGATATTCTGCCTCACAACCGATTCCATATAATATCAACAATATTCCATCTTATGTTATGACCCTTAAAGATGATGGTGGTCTGGTAAAAATGTTTGCGATGGTAGCCATCGAGGATTATACTATTGTTGGAGTTGGCAATACTTTGATTGAAACATTGATGGCATTTAAAAATGCTTACAATATGGCAGGAAATAAAATTAATCCCAAAAGTTCAACTAAGAAACAGGAGCTAAATACAATAGTTCTAAGGATTAATTCTGATGTCAAGAATGGGAACAGTTTCTACTATTTCACGGTAAGCGGAAAGGAGAATATTTTTATAGGCTCATCACAAATATCAAACGAACTTCCGGTAACACTTTCGGGCGATAGCATCGTCATCAGCTTCGATGATGATACACAGGGCCTGATTGATATTTCGAGCTTTAAAAATCGTAGTATTGAAAAAAGATAAAAGGGATATTTGTAACTAGTCGAACGTGAAAAACCCACTGTTTTTCAAAGTACAAATGAAGGCCTCCTTTTGACAACGAATATTAGTATATAAAAATGAGCAAAAATTTGGAGTGCTTCAGCCTTTAACCGCTGAAGCATTTTTCTGAGATTGAACCCTGCTGCTGCCAGCAGGGTATTTACTTTATCACCAATGGCATCTAACATAAAGTTTCTACTCAGTCTGTGATCCTGCTTCAGATGACCAAGCATAAGATAAAAATAGGGAATTGCCTTACTCAAATTTCCGAGTAAATAGGTTGTTGCTTTTTTAGTATATTCGTTTTCCGCAACAAATGAAGCGAATAGGAAGTCGCGTAAGTTTTCTGTGAATGGAATATTCCACGAATAGTATTTGTCAATTGATTGTTCCTCTTCGATAAATTCAATGTATTTTTTTTGCTGAATCAATTTGGGAAACAATTCAAACTTTAGCTCGGATGGAAGGTCATAGCGGTTATCAATAAATGTTACAATCCTTTGCAGAACCAACTCCTTCAAGTACAGATCGTAGATTTTAATCAGAATTTTTGGGTTGATCAGGGTTTGTAAATATCTCAATCCGCCAGATTTATCGGTACCCGAAAATTTTATTGAAAGACAATCTATAATTTGGCGATGGACATCAGGCAAATCGTTGTATGTTTTCAGTAAGGCCGCTAATTTTGAATTCATAAAAGTGTAATATTTAATTCTTTAGACAAAATAAATAAATTCGTTGCCCGGTGCAACCAGACAATAAAACCAGCTGCGAAGATAAACATTAGGAGGTAAAAAGACACATATAAAATGTCTCAAACATTGCCATTCAGACAAAGTGTTTTGACCTCAGCGAAGTCGTACGTTTATAGAAAATGAAATCAAGGTTGAGGTTTCGATTCCGCCGGAATCGCACGTTTTATATTCCCAATCTTTTTCTATAAACACGCAAACCCTCCGGGCATATAAATTATTACCTTAAATATCAATGGGTTAAAAGGAATTATATGAGACACATTGTTTTTATCATACGTACCTTAAAAACCTTAATGAATAAGTACATCTACAATATAAAGTTTTAATAGCTTTGCATTATGGATCAGACAAAATAAAAATCGTAAAATCATTAAATATCAAAAAAAAATGAAAGCAAAAAATGAAAGTTTAACAGATGAAAGCAAAAATCCCGAGCCATTAAAAGAGTCCAAAAAGACCTTTAAAAGACCTTTAAAAGCTGTGTTCCCCGGGAAATACATCCAGAGTGAAGGGCTTGTTGAGGAATTGCCTGATATGATTAAATCGTTGGGAAGTAAAGGATTGATATTATCTTCCCGCACGGTAAAACAAACTATTCTTGTCCGACACCTTGAACAATATGCGAAGGATAGCATTCTTGTTGAAACATTCAGAGGTGAGTGCTGCGAGAAAGAGTTAAAACGGCTGTCAGGTATAGTAAGCAGTAATCAAATTGATGTACTTGTTGGGATGGGTGGCGGTAAAGTTATTGATACTGCAAAAATCGTGGCCGACAGAGCCGGAATTCCTGTAATCATTGTCCCAACAATTGCGTCAACAGATGCTCCATGTAGCGGATGCGCTGTAATCTATTCGGAACAAGGAGTTTTTGAAACTGTTTACTATCAGAAACTGAATCCACAGATGGTAGTTGTTGACATGGATGTTATTGCTTATGCTCCCACCCGTTTTCTTGTAGCTGGTATGGGTGATGCCTTGGCCACCTGGTTCGAGGCAAGATCCTGCGAGCGTACCCAATCAATGAACGAATGTGGCGGATATAGTACAATGGCTGGACTAAATCTTGCCAAACTTTGTTACGACACACTCTTACTTTACGGAACGGCAGCTAAAATTGCTAATGAGAATAACGTAATCACAACGGCATTGAATCGTATTGTTGAGGCAAATATTCTCTTAAGCGGGATAGGTTTTGAAAGTTCAGGATTGGCTTCTGCACATTCAATTCATAATGGATTATCAGCCCTAAAGGAAACGCGCTCGTTTTACCACGGCGAAAAAGTTGCTTTCGGTGTTTTGACAGGGCTTCACCTTACAGATGCTTTACCCTCAGAAATAGAAACGGTTTACTCATTCTGTGAAGAGGTTGGACTTCCAACAACATTTGCAGAAATTGGCCTTGTTAGCATAGACAAGGAGAAATTGATGCAGGTCGCAATAAAAGCTTGTGCATCTCAAGAGGGTATTCACCACGAAGCTTGCTTAATTACTCCCGAAAAAGTACTCTATGCCATGATTGTTGCTGATAAAATGGGAAAAATCAGAAAATCAATTAAAACATAAATACAAGAATTATAATACTTATCAAGTGCATGAGGCGACTATTCAGCTACGGCGATTTAATCACAAATCCCAAAAGTTTATAATTTTAGTTTATAAGCCATTAAGGCATTTCCATGTCGTAAATACAAAATACCCCGATGGATAACAGGGTGTGACCAATGTTGGTCTGTTCCAAGGGGTATTTTAAATTGGCTGATAACATTAAAAAATGAAGGAGTGGCATTGACTAAAGCCAATTCTCCTTTTTCACTATAGCAATAAAACAAACCATCGGCCATAATAATACTTCCATCACCGAGTTTATCTTAAGTATATAATATTTGACCGTTTGATGCATCAATGCAGCTCCACATATTTTTTCGGTACATTGAGCCAAATATATAACCATCGTTCAATACAATACCTCCCATCAGATTCTTAAATTTTTCATTTCGCCATTCAGTAACAACACTTTTCCCATCATCAGAGAGCTTTAATGCAACCAAACCCGAGTTTGTTTTTGCATTATCGCTTGAACAAAATATTCTTCCATTTGAGTAAACAGGTGTATTAGCGTGGATCTTATTTCCCTGAAATTGAGGTATCTGCCAATAAAATTGACCGTTTGTGGCATCTACACCAACTATTGACTCGGCAGTCATGGTTACAATCAGCGTAGTATTATTGTGTTTTACAAATATTGGGGAGCAATAAGCCGATAGCTGTCTGTTTCCGGGACTTGTCCATATAGTTTCACCTGTAAACCTGTTCAATGCTACAATATTATTTTCATAACCTCCCGGAGTGCAGAAAAGTCGTTCACCCTCGATAAGTATTGATTCTGTCATTCCCCATGTTATATTTTTTGCATCAAACTTCTTTAACAAGTCTAATGACCATACCATATTACCGGTATTACCATTGTAGCAGAATACTGTCCCTTGACCACTTTCAAAATAGACAAGGTCGTCCACTATTGTGGGAGTTGACCGTGAACCTGGGTAGTTTTCAATCCATTCCCTACCATAAGAATTTTTCCATAAAAGCTTACCGTTATAATCGGATGCATGAAGAAAACCAATGGAATCTGTCATTCCAAGTACGAAGACTTTATCCTTTCCAATCCCCACACTCCCATGTCCTGAGCCAAGGCCTTCGAACGACCATACTAATTCAGGACCGCCTGCAGGCCATTTTTTTAATAGCCCTTTTTCAGCATAAATGCCATTTCGTTGATTTCCTCTCCATTGAGAAAACTGCCCAAACATGAAACTTGGAGAGGAAAGTAGTATAATAAAAACAAGAACATTACGGTATTTCATAAATAAGCAAATTTTAAAATCAGATTTTTATTAGTCAAAAATAGACAAATAAACTATTAAAACAACCCGAAAGAATGGTTCAATATTATGAGCATATTTGTTGTGTTCGTACTGAAAATATGGATATTAAAAGATTATCATGTTTTGAAATCAATTCGACGAGTTCCGACAGAAAGCCAATGAATCGCTTAGTTACATAAGAAAAATAGTTATCGGGTAGTAAACCTGCAATACAAATAAAGCGGAGGGCAATAAACAATAGTAAGGTATTTTCCGGCATCCCGCTAAGTAACATAAGAAATACCACGTGATCAGATCGAATCCTTTGTGCCATAAACAAAGCATGGATGTAGTCCCTCAAAAGTTGATGTTTAGTGTTTGATTAAAATGGAATTCTCAAATTACGAATAATTAACTAACTTGTAGTTGAATCTTAACGTAAAATTAAA
>CAILKW010000386.1 GCA_903834845.1 uncultured Bacteroidia bacterium
CCTGCGCTGCCGTTCGTTCAAAATTGGAAGAACCGTGTCTATACGAGCCTTAATAACGTCATTAGTTTCCATTGTCGTTTTCGACAAAGATAACTAAATAATTCAATTATTGAGTATGTTATATATTGACAATTCCTTAGTAGTTCATTTTACTGCTATTCTCAGGGAAAAATTGATAAATCGAAAGAAGATATTAAAAAGGGTTCTCAAAGTGAAAATCGTATTATAAAAAAGTCAAAATCTTCTTCATCATTCACCACTGATGGTTCAATTGAAAGTGTAATTGTAAGAGTCATTGCCGAAGCTTTTATGTACGTTACCTACTATACTGCGATTGGGAATTACCAAATTGAAAAACATTTACATAGTAATTTAACAGATTATCCCTATTATAATAATTCATCCGGTAATTATGAAAGTACTGATGCAGTTCTCGCTCCAACGAAACGTTTAAGGATCGATTTGGAAAATAATATATTGTACAGTAATGACTACTTGTTTGGGAATCACCTAAAAGCTAAAATCAGACCTTTTCAATATTTTTATTTGCAAACCGATTTTTTGGCATTAAAGGAGTTTGATAAAGTTGATGACAATTATTCAAATATTTCTTTGTTCAATATTAACTTATGTTATGATAGAATCAGGCTTGAAAAATTTAATTTGGGATGGGTTTTAGGTATGAATTATATGGGAAATGATGTAAAAAAAGCAGGGTTTTCTTATGGTTTGAATACGGATATTTTTATTGTAAATAATGTTAGTCTCTATAGTTCAATGAAATGGAGTTTAATAAACAGTGTTGCTGTAAATGAATTTGAAATACTATGTAAATTTCATAGTAAGAATTATTTCTTTTCTGCGGGTTATGAGCATTTAAAGATTGGCACACCGACCTATGATTTTATTTCACTGGGAGGAGGTATATATTTTTAGTCAACTGCTTTATCGCAAAAATGCCACCCTTGCCATAAAACAGCAAAGGTGGTATTTTTACTGTGAAAAAACACTGTCAGATACTGCGCCATTTTAGAGAAAGGTGCGGCTCAAAAAAACTAATTAATAATTTCCCTGATTGCGATGGTCAAAATGTGGCCGTTCGGTTCGCTTTAACGGAATATACATGCCTCCTGTCGTTTCCATCCAATCGTATAAATCGTGGTTCAATTGTTTGATAGTGTCCTGAAGTGCGGGTATGTTTATCAGGTTATGAAGTTCGTTAGGGTCGTTTTTTAAATCATAAAACTCGTTGGTATCCCAAATTCCATAATACCGGATATACTTGTATTGATCTGTGCGGACTCCATGCATCGTAGGAGTTTGCGGAAATTCATGTTCCCAGTAATATTCATAGAAAATCCGGTTTCGCCAGGGAATTTCTTTCCCCTGTAACAATGGAATAAAAGACTGTCCAACCATATTTTCTGCCTTGTCTAATCCGGCACAAGACAAAATTGTAGGTGCGATGTCAACATTCTGTACCATTTTCTCCAATACTTGGCCTCCTTTGAACATTTCGGGACATCTTGCCAGCATTGGAACCCTTACAGATTCTTCATAGAATTGACGTTTATCTATCAGTCCGTGTTCTCCCCATGCAAAACCATTATCTCCCATATAAATAATCAGTGTGTTATCCTCCATGCCTGCTGATTTCAGGAAATCAAGAACAGATCCAATGCTCTCATCCACAGACATCAATGTTTCACAGTAATTGATTACCTGAACTTTCCACGGTCGGCCATGGTACGAATAGTCAACACCGTGCCAGCTTTCACGTTGATTTTTGACCCAATTAGGGGACATGTCTTCTCCATAATATGCCTTTCCTGATGCAGCTTTGTTTGTTTTGGGATCTAAAGTAGGAAGTTGCGTTATCCCGTAATAAGGTGTTTTGAACGATTCGGGGATTACTAAATCCTTCCCAGCATAAATCCCTTTATGTCGTTTAGCCGGTTGAAAACTATCGTGTACTCCTTTGTGAGACAGATAAACAAAGAACGGTTTATCCGCCTTTATTTGACCTTTCATGAAATCAATGGCATGTTCGGTAAGCAGATCAGTAACATAAGTGCTATCCTTGTATTCTTTCCAAACGCCATTTGTGTTTATCCGGGGATTGTAGTATTCGCCCTGACCTTTAAAAGCTTCCCAGTGATTAAACCCGGGTTGTGGTTCTCCTGAGTCGTTACCCATGTGCCATTTCCCAAAAAATCCTGTTTGGTAACCAGCTTCTTGTAGATATTGTGGGAAAAAAGTCAGACCATCGGGAAGCGGAGCCGAATTGTCCACAACCTTGTGGGTATGTGAATATAACCCGGTTAAAATGGAAGCCCGGCTCGGCGAACTGAGAGAAGTAGTCACAAAGGCATTTTTAATGTAAGCACCTTCCTTTGCCATACGATCCATATTAGGTGTTTTAAGCCAGGGCACTTTTCCCGTAAATCCCATATAGTCATACCTGTGGTCATCCGAAAGGATAAAAACAACATTACGTGGCTTAACGCTTTTATCCAATCTTGTCAACTGTAGCGGGTTCGATTTTTCAGCAACATTACAACTTGTTAAAGCAAGTGAAGCTAAAATTAACTTGTAGTTTCCCATATATAATTTTGTTTAATGAATAGTTCAATTATTCTTCCATCTCGTCCTTATATTTAACCTGAAGGTCTTTCAGTCTTATTTTCAGTTCTTTTACAATATCCTGTCTATCAGGAAAATCTGCAATATTGTTCATTTCAGATGGATCTGTTTGCAGGTCATACAATTCCCAGGTATCAACGGGATTATAGAAATGAATCAATTTGTATTTGTCTGTACGTATTCCGTAATGCCTTGTAAGGCCAAATGATTTCTCATAATAATGATAATAGACCTCTTTTCTCCAATCCGAAATTGTTTCTCCATTAACAAAAGGTTTTATCGAGGCCCCTTGCATATCAACAGGAATTTTAATACCTGCAAAATCGAGCAAAGTTGGAGCAATATCAAGGTTCATGACAAAATCTGTATTCACCTTCCCCGCGCTTTTGGAATTCGGGGAATAGACCATCAAAGGAGTTCTTAATGATTCCTCGTACATGAACCGTTTGTCGAAAAGGCTATGTTCTCCCAGATAAAAACCTTGATCGGATGTATAGATAACTATTGTATTTTTATCAAGCCCTGTCTCTTTCAACATGTCGAGAACTTTCCCGACATTGTCATCCACCGATTTAATACACCTCAAATAATCTTCCATGTAACGCTGGAACTGCCATTTCGCAAGATCATCCTTGTTTTTAATCTTTGAAAATTCGATAGTCTCAGATTCCATCCCCTTTTCCCATGCTAACTTTTCCTCTTTGGTTAACCTTCCGTATTCTGCCTCCCATTCTCCAGGAGCCCATTTGTTTACAGGATCTTCAATGCAGGTATCGCAAGGTACTTTGCTATCATAAGTAACCGACATGTGTTTTCCTACGGTGATTTTCTGCAATTGTAAGGCTACCCTTCCTTTATAATCGTCGTAAAAATTTTTGGGTAGCGGAAAATGTACATCATTAAATTCCTTCAGATATTTTATGGGGGGCATCCAGTTCCGATGCGGGGCTTTGTTGTGAAGCATCATAAAAAAGGGTTTTGACCTATTCTTTTTAATCCAGTCAATTGCGCGGTCGGTAATGATGTCAGTCACATATCCTTTATAAACAGTGTCTCTTCCCATGTTTATAAAACCGGGATTGTAATAATGCCCCTGTGATGGAAGTATATCCCAATAGTCAAAACCGGTTGGTTCAGACTCAAGATGCCACTTTCCAACTATTGCAGTAACATAACCATTATCTTTAAGGATTTTTGGTAATGTAGGTTGTTCTCCATTAAACCGTCCGCTATTATCCTTAAAACCATTGATATGGGAATATTTTCCGGTAAGGATAACAGCCCTGCTTGGTCCACAGATCGAATTGGTCACAAAGGCATTCCGAAAAAGCACTCCCTGACGGGCAATCCGGTCAATGTTCGGAGTCTGCACCAGTTTATCACTATACGCGCTAATGGCCTGATAAGCATGGTCATCGCTCATAATAAAAATAATATTGGGTCGAGCTTGTTTCTGAACTTGTTCGGTACAGGAAGAAAATAACCCTGTTGCCCCAAATCCACAAATTGCCAATATATTAGTTCTTTTCATTACCTTCATTTGTTACGAATAGTTACTTTTTCAATGACCGGCTTCCCTTACATTATCTCTTTTAACCTGTTGGATGTCATCGCCCAGATCAAGACGTGCTTCATCGGCTAATTTTTTCAGTTCTGCCACAACCTCAGGATAATATTCTTTTACATCGTACCTTTCGCCCGGATCACGGCGCAGGTCGTATAGCCCTTCTTCAAACTGGAAATTTTCATTTACCGGTCCGGGAAATCCGTCAGCTCCCGGCTTGAAACCGATGTATGTTCTTCCCGGATGAGCAAAAACTAATTTCCAACTTCCTTTCCTGATGCCTTCAAGGCTATTTTTGCGATAATAGTATAGGAATGTTTCTCTGGGATTGGCATTTTCCTCGCCAAGTAATAGCGGCAAAATATTTACACCATCAATTTTATTTTTGGGAAGGGCGGATTTTGTAATTGCTGCAAATGTTGGAAGCAGGTCAATTGTTGAGGAAAGCTTGTTGCAAATAGTACCCCCGGCAATTTGTGCAGGCCATTTAATAATGCAGGGAACGCGCTGTCCACCTTCAAAACTGGCACCTTTTCCTTCGCGCAGACCGTTGGTACTACCGGCATTGTTGCCATAATTCAGCCATGGACCATTGTCTGAAGTAAATACTATAAGAGTATTTTTCTCCAACCCACTCTTTTCGAGTGCTTTCATGATTTCACCTACTGACCAGTCTATTTCCATAATGACATCGCCATATAATCCCTGTTGGCTTTTCCCTTTAAATTTAGAAGAAACTGCAAGTGGAACATGGGGCATCGAATGTGCCAGGTAAAGAAAGAACGGGTCTTTTTTGTTACGGTTAATAAAATCAACTGCCGTTTCAGTGTAAAGTGTTGTCAATCCCGATTGATCTTCAAGAGTTTTTATCTCCCTGATCTTGTCATTGTTTTTGATCAAAGGTAATTCGGGGTAAGCCAATTTCCTTGCATATTCTTTAGGAATGTTTCGGGTTCCGTCGAATGCTACCGGCCACATGTCGTTCGAATATGGAAGGCCAAGATATTCATCGAATCCTTGTTGAAGTGGCAGAAATTGACGAAGATGGCCAAGATGCCACTTTCCAATAGCACCGGTCTTGTAACCTTTCTGTTTTAATACTTCAGGTATTGTTGTCTCCGAAGGGTTTAATCCGATTTCAGCCGATGGGGAAAGTGCACCTGAAATCCCTACCCTGTTGGGATAACAACCGGTTAAAATGCCTGCACGAGATGCACTGCAAACAGCCTGAGCAGAAACGAAATTCGTAAAACGGATACCAGTTTTAGCCATCCTGTCCAAGTTGGGAGTTTTATATCCGGTTGACCCATAACAGCTTAGATCACCATAACCCATGTCGTCCATCAAAATAAGGATGATATTTGGTTGATTATTATTTGATGTCGTATTTGCTTGGCCAAAGGTGTTAATTCCATGCAAAAGAAGCGAGAATCCAATCGAAATTTGAGGCAAAATGTTCATGGCAATCGGTTTTTTGTTAAACAACGAAATAAAAATTGAAGGTTTTAAAAACTCTGTGAATCTCTGTGATTTCTTTGTTACCCTCTGTTAAATAATTTGTATCACAGAGTTTCGCAGAGACATCACAGAGTTTCACAAATTAAGACTATTATTTTAAACAATTAATCAAAGATAATTGCTTATTGGTTAATACCCACTATTTTGTTTCAGTGCCGGATTTAAATCCAGTTCCAATTGAGGGATAGGCATCAACAAATGTGCGTCTTTAACATTTGCGGCAATATCGGTTTTTATTTTCTCAGCCACAGTAGATTCGTATAAACTATGGTCTTTCATGCGCTGAACGAATGTTCCTGTACGCGACAAGTCGAACCAGCGGTTCCCTTCATGAACAAATTCCAACCTCCGCTCGTTGATTATTGCCTTTTTAAAATCATCTTTCGACATAGAGGGAAGATTTCCTGTTGCATCACCAAAAGCGCGTGCTCTGATACGGTTCAGTTGTGCCAGTGATTTTACTGCATCACCTGTTTCGTTGAGGGCTTCGGCATACATTAAGATGGCATCGGCATAACGTATCACATGCATATTTACTTCACAATCAGTTGAAGAAAGAATTCCATCAACCCAATATTTTCCTGATAGCGGAATTGTGGAAGTCAATATTTTACCGGTCAGTGGATTAAGAAAATCAAACTTGAGATTTTTACTCCGGCGCGTATCTTTTGCATTGTATTGGTCATATAATTCTCTTGTTGGAATATCAGCTTCATTAGAGCCGGTTACACCAATACTGCCTCCCGGGATAGAGTATTTTGGACCAGCCAGACCCATCTCACCATTTGAGGTATAAGGTGCCTTTTTATATTCGAGGTAAAAAACGGCCTCTATTCCGGTCTCTTTGGCAGGGTTCCAGTTGTCGGCATAATTGACCTGCAAACCGTAGCCGTAGGTACTTTCACTTTCTACTACTTCAGCCAGTTTATCCTTGGCTTTGGCATTGTCGCCTTTGGTCAGGTAAACTTTTCCGAGCAGGATTTTAGCAGCTCCTTTTGTGGCGCGTCCCTCATCCTTGCTGGCATAATCTTTTCTTAGTGGCAGGTTAGCTTCTGCAAAAGTCAGATCATCAATAATCTGTTGATAAATCTGGTCTTTTGGGATACGCGGTCCCATTGCATCGCTTATTGATTCAAGCTTGGTAATCAACGGAACATCACCAAAAAAACGAACAAGGTTAAAATAGTAAAGTGCTCGCAAGAATTTAGCCTCACCGATCAACCGGTTTTTAAGTGTTTCGTCCATTGTGACCTTTGGGATATTTTCAACCGCGGCGTTAGCACGTGCTATACCTGCATAACAGTTGGTCCACATATCTTTAACAAAAGTATTCTGTGAATCAATTCTTAGAAATTCAAGGTTTTGCAGGAAAGCATTTGGCATTCCCAAGCCATTTTTCATGTCATCAGTGGGAAGGTCTGCCAACAAATACATCAACCTGTTGTATAAAGCATTTAACTGTGCATATCCTGCATCTACTGCGGCTTGTGCATCTTTGGCACTCGAATAGAAATTGTTGACTACCAATCGGTCGGTCGGATTTTCATCTAAAAAGGAACATGATGAAAAAACGGTCAGAAAAGTTAAAATCGTATATAATGCTACTTTTTTCATTGCTATCAGATTTTTAGATTATTTCATATCTATTTTAACACCCATCATAAAGGTTTTGGATTGTGGATAACCTCCGTAATCCTCACCTGCCTCAAGGGTCGAAGCTCCCCGATAACTAACCTCCGGATCGTACCCGCGGTAATTGGTAAATGTAAGCAAGTTCTGACCGGTAACATACAGTTTAACACCTTGAATGTGCTTGTTCTTTATATTTGGGAAATTGTACGACAATGAAATTGTCTTAAGTTTTAAATATGAGCCATCCTCCACCCATCGGTCGCTCACCAGTACTGCACGGTTAGTATTCGCTTTGGGATAAACAGTACTTGGATTAGTAGCAGTCCACCTGTTTACAAGGTCTGCATATACATTTTGCCCTCCGGTTGGCATCTCCAATTCAATGGCATTGTAATTAAATATCTCATTCCCATAATTATACTGAAGGAAAACATTTAATTCCAAGCCTTTATAGCTCAATGTATTTGTAAGTCCGCCAAAGAAATCAGGGTTGGCATCTCCCAATATCTGACGGTCGTTCACTGCATCTATCTTTTTGTCCCCGTTCAAATCTTTATAGCGGCGTAACCCAATCCCTATAGGTGAAGTTGAGGAAATCTGGGCAGCTGTTTCTGTTGCATCCTGAAAAATACCGTCAAAAACATAACCATAGAAAACCCCTATTGGCTGCCCAACGACTAATCGGCGAAATGAACCGGTCTTCAGGTGACCGTCACCTTCTGGCATCTCTTTATATGACTCACCACCTAACTCAAGAACTTTGTTTTTATTGAACGAAATATTGAAGGCAGTTGTCCATTTAAAATTGCCCGTAAAATTGTCACTCTCCAATGAGATTTCAACACCCTTATTTTCGACACTTCCAATATTCTTTAGCATTGTTTGATAACCAGAAACAGCCGGTATGGAAACATTGTAAAGTAAGTCTGTCGTTTTTTTGCGGTAATAGTCGGCTGTAAAACGAAGACGATTGTCGAATACACCTAAGTCTAATCCTATGTCGAGCTGACCGGTCCTCTCCCATTTCAAATCGGGGTTGGGAATTTTGTTTGGATAAAAACCTGAAACCAACTGATTGCCAATCATCCAACTGGCATTTCCGAGTGTAGCGAGCGATTCGTAAACACCAATTTCCGTATTTCCTGTAAAACCATAACTTCCCCTGACTTTTAAATTGGAAATTATTCCTTTTAACGACCTCATAAATTCTTCTTCCGTAACGCGCCATCCAAAAGAACCGGAAGGGAAGAACCCAAATTTATTGTTAGTACCAAAACGTGAAGAGCCATCCATTCGTGAATTTACAGAAAACAGATACCGGTTTTTCAAGGAATAATTGACACGTGCCAGATAGGACATCAGGTTCCAACGAATGCCCGAAGAACCGGGCTGATTGTACAATGCCCCAGCACCCATATTATTGTAAGTCATGATGTTGTTAACAAAATCGGAGGCAGATCCCATCACAAATTCCGTGTTGTTTTGCTGAAGTGTAAAGCCGCCTAACACATTTAAAGCATGGATTTCGTTAAAAGTTTTAACCCAATTTAGCGTGTTTTCATTGAGCCAATTAATCGAGCGGTTGACACTTACAGTCGCAGTTGCTTTGCCGTTAGACTGATAAATCGTATTTGGGGTATATTGGTTGGCTTTGTCGTAGAAAATATCAGCACCTATGGTCACCTTTGCTGTTAAACCTTCCATGATTTTAAACTCTCCGTTGATGTCGCCCAATAACCTGGTAGTTGCATTGGTAAAGAGCTGTTCCTTTGCAGTGGCAACCGGATTTGGCTCTAATGTTCCGGGGGTATTGACCTGAGTATATTCGCCTGTTAAAACGTTGGAATAAATTGGCAATATAGGGTTCATTTTCATTGCCCCTGTAATAACGCCATCCTGACCACCGGCATCGGTTGGAACTGCATTGTTAATTGTGTGACTGATTGAAAAATGAGTCCCAATTTTAAACACATCGTTTATTTTGCGATCAAAATTCAAACGTGTAGAATAACGTTTAAAACTTGAATTGATGACTATACCTTGCTGCTCAAAATAATTCCCCGAAATAGCATAAGAAGTTTTTTCATCACCTCCCGAGAAGGTTAACTGATAGTTTTGTGTCTTTCCTGCCCTGAAGAGTTCGTCCTGCCAGTTGGTACCTTTGCCTAACAATGCAATCGAAGCCAGTTTTGTGACATCATAAGGAGCTGTTAGCTTGTCGTTTGTATATGCTTCATTAACAAGGGCTGCATAATTTTGGGCATCCATCACATTTATTATTTTCGCCACATTCTGGACTCCGTAATTAGCCTCGAATGAAACAATGTCACGCCCTTTTTTACCAGTTTTGGTGGTAATCAAAACAACGCCATTTGCAGCACGGGCACCGTAAATAGCAGTTGCAGCGGCATCTTTCAGAATTTCTATGGACTCGATATCATTGGGGTTAACCGTTGAAAGCCCGCTCATTTGTACTTTTCCGCCAGTATTGCCAAATCCACCTCCGTTGTAAACCGGAAAGCCGTCAATTACATAAAGCGGTTCATTGCCTCCCTGAATCGAGCTGCTTCCACGAACCCGTATAGATGCGACTGCACCAGGCATACCTGAAGTTTGGGTCACCTGTACACCCGATGCCCTGCCAACAAGTCCCTGATCTATTGAGGTCATCGGGGTTTGTTGCAGCTCACCTGTTTTTACCGATACAACGGCACCTGTCAGGTCGCTCTTTTTAACTGTCCCGTATCCAACAGCAACAACCTCATCAATTGAAACCGCCTCCTCGGTTAAAGAAATGCTATAATCTGATTTGCTTCCAATAACTACTTCCTGTGACCTCATCCCAACAAATGAGAAAACAAGCATTTTAGCATCCGGCGGCAATGAAAACGAAAAATTTCCATCAGTGTCAGTAGTTACTCCAACAGTTGTTCCTTTTATCAAAACTGAAACTCCAGGCAAAGAAACCCCTGATTGATCGGTAACTTTTCCTTTAATAACTTTCTGTTGCTGCGTATTTTGGACGTTTGATGATACGTTTGTGCTTATCACAATGTCTTTATCAAGAACGTGATATCTAAGTCCTGTACCAGTCAGAATTTTATTCAGGATTACTTCAATACCTTCGTTCTGAAGATCAATAGAAACTAATGCTTTTGACGGAATCTGTTCATTCTTATAAAAGAAATCGAATTCCGACTGCTCTTGAATAGCTTTAAATACCTGCTGCAAGGTTGCGTTTTCAACCTTAACACTCAACCTCGTTTTTTGTGAATAAACTGAGGCTGAAACATGAACGAGTGAAACGAAAAACAGAAATACAATCAGACGCATAGTCTTCCAAATTTTATAGACAATTTCCCTGTCGGGGGAAATTCCCTGAATTAATTTATTTTCCATACCTTTGTTTTGCTTTAAAATAGTTTTAATTTATTGAAACTTGTTTCTGAACGGAGGATGGTGGTACATTCTCCGTTTTTTTTGTTATTATTAGTAATTCCGCTGCCGATACACCTCCCTCTTTTTAGTTTGTTATTAGTTTATTTTTCTATTTAAGTGTTATTTGTATTTTTTCTGAGTTGATTTTGTAATTTATTGGAACTGAATGATTCAGCATGTCAAGAAAATGTTTGGCATCTTTATTCCGTTTGATAACTCCCGAAAAATGCATCCCCTTGAAGCTGGTTTCGTCTGCCGAAATCTCAACATCATACCACCTTTCAACCACTTTGAATACTTCTATCAAATCTTTGGATTGAAATTCATACCTACCATCTTTCCACGCACTGAACGATGCCGGATCAACCTTTACTATGTTAATTCTGCTGTTATTCTTACCAAAAATACTTTGTTCACCAGATTTTAGCAAGAATGTTTGATCACCTGTATTTAGCCGAATCTCCCCTGTTTGAAGGGTTGTCTCTATGTCGTTTGAGTTGTTGTAAGCTCTTACGTTGAATGAAGTTCCAGTTACTTCTATCTGCTGACCTTTAACTTCAACCTTAAACGGTCTGTTTTTGTCTTTAGCTACTTCAAAAAAGGCTTCACCATTTAATTTTACTGTACGCTCATTTATGGCAAAAACTGAAGGTATAATAAGTTGCGTTTCTGAATTTATCCAGATTCGTGTGCCATCAGCCAGAAACACTTGGTTTATCTGACCCTTTGGCACAAAAATCTCCTGCATGGTTATTGCAATCTGATTTTTATAGCCAAAGAATGAAATAAAATGGCTTGACCATCCTAAACCAAAGGTTATCAATAATATGGCAGCGATCTTTAAAACATGATAATGTAATATTGAACGACTTGGATTTTTTATTTCAATGCTTTTTTTCAGAAATTCCAATTCATGTTTTACGTTAAATTTTTTTCCATTGATTTTATAATTAAAGGTATCCCAAATGTCCTTTTCTGCAAACATTCGCTTTTTGTTATCAAGAGACTCCTGAAGCCACTGTTGTAGCTGTTCGTTTTCATCAGCTGAGGTATTTCCCTGAATATATTTTTGAATTATAGTATCAATTTCAGACATTGTTTTTTTTCTTTTACAACTCTATGATCGGACGAGAGCAAAAAACCCTACCCTCCCAAAAAAATAAAATTCAAAATATGAAACTTCGATGAGCTAAATTCCATTCACCCTTTGTTTTTAGGCAGATTATAAATACAAATAAATTTTAACTCATGCTACTTAAAATTCCAAAAATTCAAGTATATTTGAAAAATATTTAAATATTCAAAAATATTCAATCAAACTTTAAATAATATGCAATCTCTCTTTAATCGAATCAGAGCATACAATGTTTGGGACGGGAAATTGTACAATACTGGATATAAGCGGAGCGAATATCTGAATACAATTAAAAAGTATATCGGCAACAAGCTGATCAAAGTTCTTGTTGGGCAGCGGCGTGTTGGGAAAAGTTATGTTCTGCGGCAGATAATTAATTATTTAACCTCTGAAAAAGGAGTTAATCCTCAGAATATTTTCTACATCAACAAAGAATATACTGCTTTTGACGATATTAAATCATCATCCGATCTGGAAACTCTGTTTAATTATTACTGTGACCAATTCAGTTTAAAGGGTAAGATTTACATTTTTTTGGATGAAGTTCAGAATATTCAAAATTGGGAGACATTTACGAATTCGTATTCTCAGGATTTTACTTATGAATATGAGGTGTTTTTAACAGGATCAAATTCAAATCTTTTATCTGGAGAACTTGCAACTATGCTTTCAGGACGCTACATTGAATTTGAAATATTCTCATTTAGTTTCTTTGAATTTGCAGATTATAAAAACAAGACGATCAGTAAGGAAAATTTTATTGAGTATATGCAATGTGGAGGATTACCTGAAATGTTTAATTTCGAACAGGAAGAATTACAGCGACATTACATTGAAAGTTTGAGAAATACAATTGTTTTACGTGATATAGTTGGACGACATAAAATAAAAGACCTTTCATTGCTTGATGATGTTTTTAAATTCTTGTCCGTAAATATCGGTAAACTCACATCGTTTAGCAGCATTATAAACTACTTCAAAAGCAGACAAAAGAAAACGAATTATGAAACTATTTCATCTTATGTTGGGTTTTTGAAAGACACTTTTATCATACATCAAGCGGAAAGGTATAATCTGCATGGGAAACAGCTACTTGGGGGTGAATGTAAATATTACCTGAATGATTTGTCGTTTAAAAATTATCTGTTGGGGAATTTTCCCTCTGATATTGGCAATAATCTTGAGAATTATATATTTATGCAACTGCGGCGCATGGGGTTTAAAGTTTCGGTAGGTGTTTTTAACAATGTTGAAATTGATTTTGTAGCACAGAAGCCTGAAAAAACGCTGTATATCCAAGTTTGTTATATTCTAAACGAATCAAAAACAATAGAGCGTGAGTTTGGAAATCTGCTGTTAATAAAGGACAATCATGATAAAATAGTCGTTTCTTTAGATGACTTCAAATTTTCAGATTATGAAGGGATTAAGCATATAAGACCTTGGGAATTGCTTTAATTTTTAAATAAATGAGACGATAAAAATAACAACAACGGCAAATAATCTTTCATTTCAACGCGGATGATTGCTAATGCTTTGGTTATTTGTTTCTCAACAGCTTTTACCGATATATTAAGTTCTTCGCCAATTTCCCTGTTCCTTTTATTTTCGAACCGGCTCATCAAAAAAACCTGTTTGCACCGGTCAGGCAAACTGTTAAAAACTTCGTTCAGCTTATCTTCCAGTTCCTGTTCTATTAAACTTGATTGTTCTTCCGTGTAAAAAAGTAGCTCTTCCTTCTGTAAAATCAATTTTGTCGTTTCAATGTAATTGTTTCTGACTTTTTGTTTTTCGAGTTGCTGAAGACAACAGTTCCGAACCATAGTAAATAAAAGGGAATTGAGCGATTGTCTGACAATGATTGACCTATCTGACCAAAGTTTCAGGAAAATATCCTGAACTACATCTTTGGCCGCTTCGTCATCAACAAATTTAACTGCATAGTAAAACAAAGGTTTGGAATACCGTCTGAAGATTTCATCAAACCATTGAGGAGTTTCTTTATTAACAATCAAACCTTTATTCACGTCATTATACATTTTTAAACGAATTTGATGGTTTAAATAAACCCTATTTTTTTAATACTTCATTCACTTTTTTAAGAAACTTCTGTAACTTTACACACCGTATTTAAAGAATCAGGTTATTACTGAAAGATTACCTTTATGATTCGGATAAAAAAAATCGTGCAATTGCACAAAAATAAACATAAAAATGAAATATAATGAAATACAAGATAGTACTTGCTTTTACAATTCTGCTTTTTGATTCGGTTTTGTTTGCACAAAATTTGCCTAAAAGTTCATATTGGGTAAAGCTCAAAGACAAAACAGGAACTCCTTATCAGATAAGTCGTCCCGAGAATTTTTTGTCACAGCGAGCCATAAGCCGCCGTGTAAAACAGAATATACCTATTGATGAAACCGATTTGCCTGTTTCGCCTGTTTATCTCGACAGTCTTAAAAAACGCGGATTGGAAATTGTTCATGCCTCGAAATGGTTAAATGGCGCAACCGTAAGAACTGCCGACACAGCCTTGATCAGGAAAATTTCTACTCTTCCATTTGTAACATCCGTACAGCTTACAAAACCCTCAAGTGCTACAAAATCAACATTCCTGAAATTCCGAGAAGAAGAACTTTTGGCTGATATTAATCCGGCAAACTACGGAAATGCCATTAACCAGCTTACACAGTTAAAAGGAGATTACCTTCACAATAAAGGTTTTCGCGGAAAGGGTATTCAGATTGCTATTCTTGATGCAGGTTTCTGGCATGTTAATCAAATAGCTGCTTTCGATAGTCTTCGTAAATCGAATCGCATACTCGGTACACGCGATTTTGTTGATCCATCCTCTGATATTTACCAGCAGCATACTCATGGAATGAGTGTACTTTCATGTATAGGTGGTAATCAACCTTTAAGCTTGATTGGTACTGCACCCGATGCAGCGTTTTATCTTTTTCGGACAGAAGATTCAGCCTCCGAATACCCTATTGAGGAAGATAATTGGGTGGTTGCTGCCGAGTTGGCTGATAGCGTGGGTGCTGATGTAATAAATTCATCACTTGGTTATACGGTATTTGATGATCCTAAAATGAGTCATAAGGATTCCGAACTCAACGGAAAAACAACACGCATAACTCAAGGTGCAAATATGGCTTTTAGAAAAGGAATTTTGGTATTTAACAGTGCAGGCAATGAGGGTAAATCTACATGGAAACGCGTAAATGCACCTGCCGATGGCGAAAATGTTATTGCAGTAGCTGCAGTTGACAAAAATGGGATACGCGCTTCGTTCAGTTCTGTTGGTCCGGCTTACGGAGGAGCTGTAAAACCTAACGTTGCTGCTATGGGTTCGTTAACTTTTCTGGTTGGCAGTACCGGAGTTTTGGATTATTTAAACGGAACATCTTTCTCCTCTCCTGTTCTGGCAGGAATGGGTGCTTGTCTGCTGCAAGCTAACCCTAATGCAAGCGTTAAGCAGATTAAATTGGCAATTGAACAGAGTGGAAGCATATTTAATAAGCCAGATTCATTGTTAGGGTATGGGATTCCTGATTTCGAAAAGGCTGACAAATATCTGAAATTGAACACAAACAATAATTTATATCCCAAATCATTAATAACAGTTTCGCCTAATCCGTTCAGCGATTTTATCTCTATCAAAAATATAGATACAATTTCCGGCGATTACTATTTGATTACCATTTACAACCTTCAGGGAATTTGCCTTTTACAATCATATTTCAATTATTCTGAAACTATTATACTGGATAATCTTTCATACCTGCCAAATGGTTTTTTAATCCTTAGTATTCGTTCGGGAGGTAAAGATCAACGTTTTAAAATGATAAAAACATCAAATTACTCGAAAAAATGAGACATCTGATCATTCTACTTCCATTTTTATTATTCCTTTCAGCCTGCAACCGACAAGCGGAAATAGCACAATGGCGCGGTTTACATCGCGATGGTCACTATCTAGACAAAGGATTATTAAAAGAATGGCCTGTTTCCGGACTGCAACTTTTATGGGCAAACGATTCAGTTGGTGATGGCTACGGTTCACCTGTTGTAATGCACGATGCTCTTTATGTTACTGGTGCCATTGACAGTACAACTTACCTTTTTTCGTTCGACAGTAAAGGAAATCTTCTCTGGAAGGTTGCTTATGGTTCTGAATGGGTTGCAAATTTTCCGGGTTCCCGTTCTGCCCCAACAGTCATTGACAATCTGATATATGTCTCATCTGGGAAGGGTGATATTGTTTGCCTGAATCGGAAAGATGGAAACAAAATTTGGTCTGTCAACCTTTTCTCCGAACTTCATGGCAAGAATACTATATTCGGATATTCTGAAGGTTTGCTTATAAAAGACAATATGGTTTATTGTTCTCCGGGAGGTGCCGACACTAATGTAGTGGCACTGAACCGATATACAGGAGATCTGATCTGGAAGTGCAAGGGAATGGGGCAGGTTTCAGCTTTCTGTGCTCCCCAAATAATAAACCACGGCAAACACAATATTCTCCTTACATTTTCGGAACTCTCGATGTTAGGAATTGATGCCGACAATGGAGCACTTTTATTTACTCACAAACAGGATACTGCAGGCAATGTACATTGTAATGCACCTATTTACGACAAAGGATTCCTCTATTATGTAGCAGGCGATGGCAATAGGTCTGTGAAACTTAAACTCTCCGATAACGGTGATAGTATTTCAGAGGTTTGGCGATGCAAACTTTTCGACAATATAATGGGTGGTGTGGTGAAAGTAGATAACCGGTTGATTGCTACGGGGCATCGCAAACAAGAGCTAATGTCGCTTGATATGGAACGTGGTGAAGTTACTCAACAACTCAAGATTGGTCGTGGGGCTACAATCTACGCCGACAATATGATTTACCTTTATGATGAACGTGGAAACGTCCATCTTATTGATCTAATTGGCTCTGAGATGAAAGAGGTCAGTACATTTAAGGTGACAAGAGGAACGAAAGAGCATTTCTCCCACCCTGTTATTGCCAACGGAACACTTTACATCAGGCATGGAAAGAGTTTGATGGCTTATAATATCAAACAACAATAAATAAAGCCATAAACAAAGCCAAAAAGTATTTCGTACGCGACCTTTAACTCATTCATTTCTTCATTCATTTCTTCATTCCTTCATCCACTCAAACACCCGGTAATGCTCACCGTTCATCCCCAGACGGGCATATACGGCTCTGGCTTGGTTGTTCGACTCATCAACATAAAGCCTGACCCCTTTCAAAGTTTCGTCAACAGCAACTATGTTTTTGACGTGACTATATAACATTCCATATATTCCGCATTTTCTGAATTGAGGGTCAACATACACCGACTGAATCCAAAGTACAGTGCCGTTACGCCAATCGCTCCATTCAAACGTGGTTAGCAACACAGCCACTACTTTATTGTCAGATTCTGCAATGTAATAGATACCAAGACTTTTGTTGCCCAAGACAGTCCCAACTCCTTTTAAAACGGTATCAGGATCAAGTTTGTAATTCTCTGTTTCCCAAGCCATTTCTATTTGGAAACGGGCTATTGAATTGCAATCGGAAATTTGCCCCTCACGAATTTCGATGTTCATAGAACTTTTTTATAATAAATTTGATTTTTTTTATTTTTGGAGCTTCCTGTCTAAAAGATGACTCAGATGCAACAAATAGCCACTAAGTCACAAAGCAGTTAAATAAATCTGTTTTCTTTGCTAAAACGATATTGAATCTTAAAGACAAAAATCCCCCCTGATACCTTTTCTTTTTTAGGAAATCAAGGAGGATTCAGCACATCTGTCGCTTATCAGCAATATTAAAATTGCCGAATCAGCATCTTACCATATCTTACAAGCTATCACCAAAATCTTCGCGGAATTTGGCAACAAGTTTATCCACCCAATCGCCAATAGGTTTAAGCTTGCCAACGAAGAAACGAAGTACAGGTGGTTCTTCGATCCATTCGAGACCGCCAATCAATTCACGGTTTTCGTAAAGCCATTTTATACGATCTTCGGCATACTTAACCTGAGATAATGTAAACACCCTGCGTGGGAAAGCCAGACGAAGCAATTCTACATCTGCAAGGATGTCATCGCCGTTAGCATCGCGTACACTTGAAATAGTACCGCGTTCCATTCCGCGAACACCTGAAGCAATGTACAAGGCAGCTGCAAGAGCTCCTGCCGGATATTGTGTTTGAGGAACGTGAGAAATAAATTCACCTGCATTTAGGTGGCAGCCTAAACCCCCGGCTGGAGTTATTACGGGAATCCCGCATCTGTCGAGTTCATCAACAAGATATTTGATAAATGTAGGTGAATGACTAATCACATCGAAATCAAGAGTCTCATATAGTCCAACTGCCATAGCTTCTATTTCGCGGACGCTCATACCTCCATAAGTAAGGAATCCTTCGAAAAGAGGCACCCAGTCGCGCATTTTCATGTAAATATCGTGGTTATTCGTACATATACCACCACCGCGAGTACAGCTAACCTTACGACCTGAGAAATACGAAAAGTCAGTATAACTCATCATCTCATGCATAATATCTTTGATCGGTTTATTCTGATAACCCTCTTCACGTACTTTAATGAAATAGAGATTCTCGTTAATCAAACTGGTATCCATCAACACCATAATATTGTGAGATTTCGCAATTGCAGATACCTCGCGCAAGTTAGCCATCGAAAAAGGCTGACCACCAATAAGGTTGGTTCCTGCCTCAAAACGGATGTATGCAACATTTTCTGCACCCCATTTTTCGATCACTTTGTGTAGTTTCGGGATGTCCATATTCCCTTTAAACGGAAAATTACTCTTTGTCTTCAGTGCTTCTTCGGTATAAATCTCTTCAACAACACCGCCAACCATCTCAATATGTGCCTTGGTAGTAGTGAAGTGATAGTTCATAGGGACTACAGTTCCCGGCCTGACGAAAGTCTTTGAAATAATGTGTTCTGCTGCTCGTCCCTGATGTACCGGTAAAAAATATTGCTGGTCAAATACATCCTTAATCGCTTTTTCGAGCTTGTAATAACTTGACGACCCTGCATAAGAATCATCGGCAACACTCATAGCGGCTACCTGATTGTCGCTCATAGCATTAGTTCCTGAATCTGTGAGCATGTCAAGGAAAACATCCTTGTTTTTAAGAAGGAAAGTATTAAAACCCGCACCAAAAATTGATTCCCTGCGATCTTCGATTGGTAAGAGGTTAAGTTTCTGAACTACACGCACTTTGTGCATTTCGAGTGGGGTAGTTTCACCGCTGTAAAACTTTACTGTTTTCAATTGTTCAAAATTCTCCATAGTTGTCTTTAATTTTTGCTTGTTCGTACTAATATATAATTTTAAAATCAAAATTCTGATATTTCACATTCAGGATTATTCCAAATAACAGTTTTAAACGGTGCAAGTTTACAAATAATAAATCTGCAATCAAAACAATAGATAAAAGTTTTGATTTGTAAGGCTACAAATTGAATATCTTTGAATATGGAACAAAAAAAAGATCGCGCTTTATAAAAAAATCCTCAATTAAAAAGAGGCAGCAATCGGAAAATACCAATGCAGTGTTGTTCGGAAAATAGTGAAATATTATTCTGATTTCTTAGACCGTTGCAGTAGCGTTAGAATATTTAGGGTTTAGCCTGTTGATTGTGTTGGAATGGAAACGGTACATTAAAAAATGATTGAGGTTAAATTTTATAGAATAAACTCTCATATAGAGCTGGCTTTGAGAGATAATAGACTCTATATTAGATAATTAACAGATTAAAATTGCTCGGTGACGTTTTCAACGAGCAAAATTATCCCAGAGCAATCCATAATCAATGTGAAAATTATAATCCGGTAAAAGTTAATCGAAGAGAAATTTCGGACAAAAAAACCGGAATTACTCCAAATCATCTTATGATTTTGTGGCGCAATTCCGGTTTGAAATTATCATATCATTTCAATAGGCAGAACCTATAATTCGCGAATCTTTACATTGCGAAACCAGATTGGATAACCGTGATCCTGAAGACCGATATAACCCTCTTTGGCAATACCTTCAGTAAATCCCGGAAATGTTTTAAACTTACTTTTGGCAACCATAGCATCCCATTCGGGTGTCCATAAAGTGTATGAAAGTACCTTTACTCCGTTCTGAGTATGGGTAACTTTACCATCTTTTACTTTAATGACAATAGTATTCCACGAGCCTGCAGGTTTTACAGTGGCAGGATCTGCTGCTATCATATCGTACAGTGAACCTGCAAGGTGACTTGGGATTTTATTGTCGGTAGCGTCAACATTGTCGAGTACCTGAATTTCGGGTGCAGCATAATAAATAGGCTTTCCCGGTACTTCGCGAACATTAAAGAAAATACCCGAATTACCCATCTTCCCTGCATTCCAGTCAACTGATAGTACAAAGTTTTTAAATTTCTTTGTAGAATAAAGGATATCGCCATCGGAACCCTGACCTGGTTTTTTCCCTTCACCTGTGAATACATTCATCGAGTTCTGGTCAATCTTCCAGTTTGCAGGCATTGCAGTGCCGTTACACTTTCTCCATCCATCAAAGTTATTGCCGTTAAACAGCAACACCCAACCAGCACTTTTCTCTTTTTCCGAGAGTTTGTTCACTTCCTGTGCAATAGTTGGAAGTGCAATTAACAGCCCAACTGCCAATGATAAAGTCAATAAAAAGTTCTTTCTCATGTTTTGAATTTTTAAACACCTTGTGAGGTGCAATTGATAAAAATTGATGTAAATATTTTCACCAAAGATAATTATTAATGGATAATCCAAAACCCCTCAGCAAAACAATTGATGATGTTTGCAACGAAAACACAATATTTTGAAAATTAACAATTAAAAAAGAGCTAAATCTGCCTTGAAGAAGAAACTTTTGACTATTTCTTTCATTCTATAATTGAGAAATGTTAAAACAAGCACAAATAATTTCCTAATTTTGAAAAATATTTAATTTTGAATTAATTCGATTTCGCATGGACAAAACTAAATTCAATAAACAATTCATTCTGGGAATTACCCTTGTCTCAGCCATGGGTGGCCTTCTTTTTGGTTACGATTGGGTCGTCATAGGCGGTGCCAAGCCATTTTATGAACGGTTTTTCGAAATCACGCAATCGCCTAACCTTCAGGGGTGGGCCATGAGTAGTGCACTGATTGGCTGCCTGTTCGGTGCGATTATTTCGGGTTACCTGAGCGACCGTTTTGGCCGGAAAATCCCATTGATTGGTGCCGCTGCCCTTTTTACAATTGCCGCCTTAGGCACAGGTGCCGTAAACCAATTTACCTTGTTTGTAATTTTCCGGCTCATCGGTGGCCTCGGAATTGGACTTGCATCTGCACTCTCACCCATGTACATAGCCGAAATATCGCCAGCCTCAATGCGCGGAAGATTGGTTTCTGTTAACCAACTAACAATCGTAATCGGGATCCTCGCTGCTCAAATCATCAATTACCTGATAGCCGAAAAAGTCCCGGATGGAGCCTCCGACCAACTCATTCTCCAATCGTGGAATGGCCAGACAGGTTGGAGATGGATGTTTTGGGCAGGTACAGCTCCCGCGTTGCTGTTTTTTATATTGGCGTTTTTGATCCCCGAAAGCCCGCGCTACCTTGGTAAATCGGGTAAGTGGGAAGCTGCCATCCGAATCCTTGAGAGAATTGGTGGCCATGCTTATGCCATTGAAGAAAAAAACAATATTGCTGAAACACTCTCCGGAACCGATACAAAATCGGAATGGAAGGCGTTAAGCAACAAAAAGGTTAGGCCTGTACTTGTTTTAGGAATCGTACTTGCCATTTTCCAGCAATGGTGCGGCATCAACGTGATTTTCAATTATGCCGAAGAGATCTTCTCCTCTGCCGGATATTCTGTGAACGATATCCTCTTCAACATTGTAATAACCGGGGCGGTCAACCTGATATTCTGCCTTCTGGCAATGCGGATGGTCGATAGCTGGGGACGGCGCAAGCTGATGCTACTCGGCTCGGCAGGACTTGCAATTATTTATCTCTTGTTGGGTACAAGCTATTTTTTCGAATTGAAAGGTTTGGCGATTTTGATGCTTGTCATGTTTGCCATAGCAACCTACTCACTTACATTGGCCCCGATAACATGGGTCATCCTTTCGGAGATATTCCCAAACAACATCAGGGGTGCTGCCATGGCAATCGCGACAACCGCCCTTTGGATGGCCTGTTTCGTCCTTACATACACTTTCCCGATCCTGAATAAATTGCTCAATGCAAGTGGAACCTTTTGGTTATATGCCTTTATCTGCCTAACGGGATTTTTGTTTATCCTGAAAAAACTTCCCGAAACGAAAGGAAAAAGTCTAGAAGAGATTGAAATTAAGTTAACACATTAATTGATAGATAGATGAAAAATTTTATGTTTTTTTCATTAGGTATTTTGATGTGCATCGGTGGGAAAGCGCAAAAGTACGATCTGAATTCACCGGATGGAAAACTTACTACTGAAGTAGAAGTTAATCAAAGTATTACGGTTAAGTTTCTAAAAAACAACAATTTAGTATTAAGTTTAGGTGGCATTTCGCTTCAGACAATCGGGGGAAAGCAACCATTTGCCAACCTGGCCATAAAAAAAGTAAACCGAAAAAGTGTTGACGAGGAGGTTAAACCTTTAATCAGGGATAAAAGCGATACCTATAAAAACTGCTTCAACGAACTTACTGTCGTTTTTAAATCAGATTATTCCCTCACTTTCCGTTTGTTCAACGAAGGTCTCGCCTACCGTTTCTCAACAAACCTTAAAGATAGCCTTACAATTCTCAAGGAAAATCTCAACGTTCAATTTGGGGAGAACGATTCGGTCCGTTATCAGCCTTCTAAATCGTTCAGGTCGTCTTATGAAACTCCTTATGAATTCAAAAAGGTCAGCAGCGTCTCAGAGGGTCAATTGTGCCATTTGCCGGTGTTGATCCAAAAGCCAAATGGGCTATTTGTAATGATCACTGAATCAGATTTATACAATTATCCCGGATCTTGGGTCTTAGGTACAGGAAAAAATGATTTGAAATTTACAACTCCTTCTTTACCTAAGAAATATTCCTATACCGGCAATGCCTATGTCCAGGGACAGGTTGCTGAAACTTATGATTATATCGCAAAAGTTCAGGGATCAAGATCCTATCCCTGGCGGCTTATTGCAGTAACTGACAGTGAATCTGGATTGATTAACAATAACATGGTTTATCTTCTGGCATCGCCAACCGAACTGAAAGATGTTTCGTGGATCAAACCCGGAGTGGTAATGTTCGATTGGTGGGGGAAAAACAACATTTATGGTGTCGATTTCAAAGCCGGGGTCAACACCGAAACCGCCAAGTATTACATTGATTTCTGCGCGACTAAAGGTTTCCGCTATTTCCTTTTCGATGATGGGTGGTCTCCCAAAGATGATTTATTGCAAACAGTTCCTGGATTGGATATGGCCGAAGTCACCGCTTATGCGAAACAGAAAGGTGTCGATGTAATGCTATGGGTGATCTGGCACTCCCTTTACAAGCAATGGGACCAGGCTTTCGACCTGTTTGAAAAATGGGGCATTAAAGGGATCAAAATGGACTTTATGGACCGCGACGATCAGCCCATGGTTCAGTTTTATGAAGCCATGGTCAAAAAGGCTGCCGAGAAAAGGATGGTAGTCGATCTTCATGGAGCCTATAAACCCTGTGGATTAAGCCGCAAATATCCCAACCTTCTTACGCGGGAATCGCTCATCGAATTTGAATACAATGGGGGCAACAACTGGGACAACCCCGAACACCACAACCTGTTGCCCTATATCCGGATGTTTACCGGCCCGATGGATTATATCCCGGCAACCATGCGGAATTCAACCAAGGGAAACTTCCGCATCATAGGGGATTACCCAATGGGACAGGGAACGCGTGCCCATGCAATGGCTTTGTTTGTGATCCTAAGCAGTCCAATGGAGATGCTTCCCGATTCACCTTCTGACTATTACCGCGAGAAGGAGTGTACCGATTTCCTGACGAAAATTCCGGTAGAATGGAATGAGACCCGCCTTCTCCAAGGAAAGATTGGCCAATATACTGTGATTGCCAGAAGGTCAGGTAAAGATTGGTATGTTGGTGCGATCACCAATCAAAAGAACCGCACACTCGATTTGACGACCGATTTCCTCACACCAGGGAAGTATCATATCGAAATCATTGAAGATGGGATCAATGCCAATACACGGGCAGAAGATTATAAAAAAATCAGTAAGGATTTTCAATCGGGCGAAACCCTGAAATTGAAAATGGCAGCCGGTGGTGGTTGGGTGGCAAGGATTATAGCGGTGAATTAGAAGGGAAAGTATAAATAGTGTACTTTATTGACCTAATTTAATTAAGTTTGTGTGATGCCAGATTTGAATAAGACATACCTGTATCGAATGACTCATATTGAGAATATTCCACATATCCTTCAATATGGAATTACTCATGTTGACTCATCAAACGCCAATCCTGAATATATTACAATAGGAGATAATAGTTTAATCTCAAGGCGGGATGGTTTTGCCTTACCCAACGGTAGAAGATTGGGGGAGTACAACCCGTTTTACTTCGGTGTTCGTATGCCTATGCTATATGTTATTCAAAATGGTTTTAATGTTGTAAAAGTAACTCCGGCAGAAGAGATCGTTTATTGCATCACTTCTGTTCAACAAATTATTACCTCTCATCTCAACTTCTTATTCGCAGATGGTCATGCTGTGGACTCTTTTAGTTCATTCTATTCGTTTGCCGATATCGATAATATTGACCAACTTATTGACCAAAATGCTATAAAAAGTACTTATTGGAAAGATGAAAAAGATTTGGATTTAAAGCGAAGAAAAGAGGCCGAGTTTTTAGTTGGTAATGACATTCCAAGTGCAGCAATACTTGGATTTGCCGTTTATAATAAAAGTTCCAAAAACCGATTGATTAATTTTGGAATAGCTGAAAAACAGATAATTATCAGAACTGATTTTTATTTTTAAGATATGATACACTATAAAAGCGACAATTTATTGGATAGCGATGCTGAAGCATTGGTAAACACCGTAAATACGGTAGGTGTGATGGGTAAAGGCATTGCATTACAATTTAAAAATCAATTTCCAAATAACTTCAAATTGTATTCTAATGCCTGTAAAGCCGACGAAATTCAGGTTGGATCATTATTTATAACTGAAGAAAATTCGTTAATTGGAGGTAAAAAAATCATTATCAACTTTCCCACCAAAACCGATTGGCGAAAACCCTCCGAATACAGCTATATCGAAAGTGGTTTGATTGATTTGGTTAGAATAATCAAAGAACGAAATATCAAATCAGTTGCCATTCCCGCGCTTGGTGCAGGCAACGGGGGATTAGATTGGAATAGAGTTAAAACGTTAATGGAAAAATATTTGTCAACATCCGATTGTGATATTTCTATTTACCAACCCAATGCAATTATACAGGAAGCACTAAAAAAAGAAAGAGTAAAGCTCACCCCGGCAAGAGCAATGCTGCTGTCCGTATTATTTGATTTGGTAAGAAATGGCGAGTTCGTTTCTGAATTTTCAGCCGAAAAAATAGCTTACTTTTTACAACGATTTGGAGCGAAGGAAACCTTTAAATTAGAGTTTCATCCCGATTTTTATGGTCCCTATTCAGGAAAAGTAAAGCATGTGTTGTATTATTTGAATGGCAGCTATATAACCGGATATAGTTCAAAAGACAAAAAACCTTTTGAGGAATTAGGTTTGATGTTGGATGCTGAAAAAGAGGTAAATGACTATTTGGATAGCAATGAGAATAATCAAAATAAGGAAATAGTGCTGAAGACGAAAGCCTTTTTGACCGGATTTTATTCGGATTTTGGACTGGAGTTACTTTCAACAATTGATTTCATAATTAAAGATAAGAAGGCAAATTCAGTTGATGAGATCACCAAACACCTTGAAAACTGGAGTAGAAGAAAAAAAACTCTATTTACCAATCCTAAATTTATTTCAATTGCGGTTCAAAACATTGAAAAGCATTTTAAGTGAAAAAGAACAATCCATCCGAAAGCGGCTTTAACGAAATACTGCTTTACACTACCCCAAATGGGAATGTGAAGGTGGAAATCTATTTGCAGAATGAAACCATTTGGCTTACCCAACAAAAAATAGCCGATTTGTTTGGGGTCGATAGAACAGTTGTTAATAAGCACATTGGCAATATCTTTAAATCAGGAGAATTAGATGAGCAACTGGTATGTGCAAATTTTGCACATACCACTCCTCATGGCGCCATCAAAGGAAAAACACAGCAAACGATTACCCGATTTTACAACCTTGATGTCATTATTTCCGTCGGTTACCGTGTAAACAGCAGTCAGGCAACCGCGTTCCGTATCTGGGCGACCGATAGACTAAAAGAATACATCATCAAGGGGTTTACAATGGATGATGAGCGGTTGAAAAACCCCAATAATATTTTTGGTAAAGATTATTTTGAAGAGCAACTTGCCAGGATAAGGGATATTCGGAGCAGCGAAAGGCGGTTCTATCAAAAAATTACTGATATTTACATCCAATGTAGTGCCGATTACAACGTAGGAACCAAAGCAACCAAAGACTTTTTTGCTACGGTTCAAAACAAATTGCATTGGGCAATAACAGGGCAAACCGCTGCAGAATTAATTTTGGCAAGGGCCGACTGCACCAAGGATAATATGGGTTTAACCACCTGGAAAAATGCGCCCAAAGGAAGTATCAGAAAAACAGATGTGGGATTCGCGAAAAATTATCTGAACGAAAAAGAATTGAAAGGGCTTAACCGGATCGTGACCATGTATCTGGACTATGCTGAAAACCAAGCCGAAAAAGGGATTATCATGTACATGAAAGATTGGATCATAAAATTGGATTCATTCCTCCAGTTTAACGAAGAAGCCATTTTGCAGAATCCAGGCAAAGTGTCTCACGAAGTGGCCTTGTCATTGGCCGAAGGTGAGTTTGAAAAATACAGGATTGCCCAGGATAAGTTCATCGAAAGCGATTTTGATAAAGCGGTTAAAAAACTCAATAAAAAGTAAGGGTAGTTTTATAACCCCTTAATTTTCTTTAATTAGTTATATATCAGATTTATAATATATTATATATGCCAAAAGTCGTTTTATTTACTGCAACAACCTTAGATGGGTTTATTGCACGGCCTGATGGAAACCTGGACTGGTTGATAGAATTTCCCAATCCAGAAAATCTTGACTATGGCTATGCTGATTTCATGCTTGGAGTTGGTTCAATCATTATGGGGAAGAATACCTACAACGAAATCCTTAGCTTTGGTTTTGACTGGCCATATTCTGGAATCAACAGTTATGTTGTGGCAAGTGACCCAAAGTTCGAAATTAAAAGTCCTGATACCTTTTTGGTTAATGAGGGACTTACAAACCTTGTTGAAACGTTAAAACAGGAAAAGGAAAAGGATATTTGGTTGGTTGGCGGTGGAAAGCTTATTACCTCGTTTTTGAATCATCAATTAATCGACAGGATGGTCTTAACAATTATTCCTACCATAATTGGCGATGGGATCCGTTTGTTTCCCGACAAACCCAAGGAAACAAGCTGGGCTTTGGCAGAGTGTACTCCATTCAAAACCGGTATTGTAAACCTTATCTATGACAGAATCTAGTCTGTCATAAAACTTGTGATCTTCTAAATTATTGCAATTAACATTTTGAATTTTAATTATATGAATATGAAACAAGTAGGATTTTTAGGAATATTATTCCTTTTTTTGTTCACCAGTTGTTGTGCTAAGGTGGAAAATAAAATTGATCTTTCAGGAACATGGAAATTTGCTATGGATCCCTCAGACAAGGGAATCTCTGAATCATGGTTTAATCAGATTCTATCTGATACGTTGACTTTACCCGGTTCGCTGACATCAAACGGGAAAGGTGAAGATGTGACATTGACTACCCAATGGACCGGACAAATTGTTGACAGTTCGTTTTTTAAAAAAGCTGAATATGCCAAATACCGTGAACCTGGAAACATCAAAATACCGTTTTGGCTTCAACCTTTGAAATATTACAAGGGTGCTGCCTGGTATCAGAAAGAGGTAACCATTCCGAAGGATTGGGACAATCAAAGTATTGCATTATTTCTCGAACGCTGCCATTGGGAAAGTCGCCTGTGGATTGACAACAAAGAGGTTGGCATGCAAAACTCGCTGGGAACTCCTCATCAATACAATCTTACCGGTCTTTTACCGCCGGGTAAACATCGCCTTACTTTGTGTATTGACAACAGAACCAAAGCAATCGATCCCGGAGTAAACTCGCACAGCATTTCAGATCATACGCAAACCAACTGGAATGGAGTAGTTGGGCAACTGTACCTTGAAGCTAAGCCGCTTGTGAATATTCATAATATACAAGTTTATCCCGATATTCAGAATACGAAATTCAAAGCAAAAGTCAAGGTAAATAATCCTTTGGAACGACCAATTAAAATTGATCTTAGCCTTTCAGTTTCGGGCGCAGGAACGCCTAAAAGCCAATCCCAAAAATTTGACCTTTCACCGGGTGAAAATATACTTTCGATGGAGTATCCGATGGGTAAAGATTTGAAATTATGGAACGAATTTCACCCCGAAATTTACAATCTCACCGCTGTATTATCCGACCGGAATTCAAACACTACTGACACCTATAAAACAACTTTTGGGATGCGCGAGTTTAAAGCTGTCGGCAAACAACTACAAATCAACGGTCAGCCAACTTTTCTTCGCGGAACACTCGAATGTGCTATCTTCCCAAAAACAGGTTATCCTGCAACCGATATTACCGAATGGCTTCGTATTTTCAATGTTAGCCGTGCGCACGGACTGAATCATATTCGTTTCCATTCGTGGTGTCCTCCAAAAGCTGCCTTTGAAGCCGCCGACCAAACAGGATTTTACCTTCATGTTGAATGTTCTTCATGGGCAAATTCATCAACTACACTCGGTGACGGAAAACCTTTTGACAAATATTTATATGAAGAGAGCGAACGCATGGTTGAGCAATACGGAAACCATCCCTCATTTTGTATGATGGTTTATGGCAATGAACCGGCAGGGCG
>CAILKW010000387.1 GCA_903834845.1 uncultured Bacteroidia bacterium
CGACTCCTCGAAATCACTCGAAGCATCCTCAATGCTTTTTCCGCACAGAATAATTTGTTTATTGACGAACTCGGCAGTTTCATTTCGTTGTTGGCGATTGATTTTTATGTATTGCTTTACCGACAACGCAACAAACGTCAATACAAGAGCTGATAATATCAACAAATAGTATTTTTTTTTCATTTCAAAATCTCCAAAAGAAACCAGTTAAGTTCGGGAATATGAGCTGCAATGATGGTGATTTTTTCGCCGCTAATTTCGGCTAAGACTACCTCTTTTTTCTTTTCGAGTATGTCAGCAGCTATAGACCTAACATTGGCTACTTTGCTCAAAGCCAGGTTGTACAACTCTTTACGGTAAGTGTCCTGTTTTATGGTTTCGATGTATTTGTGATCGAACAACGGCGGGAACGATAACAAATTGATGGTTCCTTCCTGTGCGGCAACAATTGCTCCACTGCTATCAATAATTAAAGTCATACTGGTGGGGTTATCAAGTATATAACGTTTTGTTATCAAGTTAATGGTAACATCTATACCCTGCACGCCAACCAAACTATCGGCGTAGTAAACCGGCGCAATTGCCGATACCATCCAGCCACGTCCGGCAGGGTCAACGTAAGGTTCGCTTATCCAGAGCGATTTTTTTTCGGGGTTATGTTTTTCGTCTGCAAGATAGTAAAAGTTAAAACTGGGAATGTCCATCTTGGCCTCGTATTGCGACAATACATCAAAAAACGGGTATATCCGGTTTAAGGAATATTTATCGTTGTAGTAAACCTGTACAATTTCGGGATATTTCTCCACCACCAATTTATAAGCAGGGTCTATTGGTTCGGTAAAGTAAACAGCCTTTTTAATAGTTTCGTTTATCGGATAAAATCCTGAAACAAAAATGGCAGAACCGCCATCATCAACCGGTTTAGTGAATACTCCATTATTAGCAAGCTGGTATTTTTTCTTTTCGATTCCAGGCAATATTTCGTCCTGCCTTACATAGAGTTTTGTTATTTCTGAAGCCAGCATCTCAACTTCGATCCTGATTTTTATAAAATCGTTATTAATATTGGTTGCCTTTTCCTTTAAAGCTATTTGATCCTGACCCAACTTAGTCTTGTTTGAATTGTTGCACGCCGAAAATATAACAACTAAAAATAAAAGAGTAATTATGTTTTTCATTTTCACGGAATTTTAATTTTCCTATATTTTTTTAAATTTAATATCTAACTTTTATAGTGAAATGAGCAAAGCCATAAATATTTTCTCACTAACCGGATTTGATGCGATGGTTAGTTTAACCGGAAGTCCAAAATCTTCTGCGATTTTTATTGACTTTTTGGCACTCAGGCCTACATTGAAAACTGAGAATTTTTCGGTTGCGTAAAGGTAACTTTCGGTTGGAGTGAAACCAACAAATACGTTGTAGGAGTAATCT
The DNA here is from genome assembly GCA_903834845.1 of uncultured Bacteroidia bacterium. Classification (GTDB taxonomy): domain Bacteria; phylum Bacteroidota; class Bacteroidia; order Bacteroidales; family Prolixibacteraceae; genus JAAFHB01. The sequence continues at coordinate 1,435 of CAILKW010000387.1, forward strand.
TTTAATTTACCCAGATAGTTTACCTCAAAGTAGGATGAATAATTTGATGCGTTAGAGCCGTTTACTTTATGGTCAATTGGTATTCCATATAGAATAACGCCCCCATATAGCGAAAACGGAATTTTTTCGGTGCCATTAAAACTAAGAGCCAGTTCGGAAATATGGCCTGTGGTTTTATTTTTAAAATTAAAAAAATTCAGATCGAGACCCTCATAATCAGGGAGAAACAAATCAACAAACAACAGCGATAAATCCTTGTATGTGTATTTCGAATACAAGTCAACTTCTTTAAACTCGCCTGTAAATTCATAGCTTCCCCAAGCTCCAAGGGTAAACCCTTTGTACGAAAATTCTCCCCAAGGTTGAATGGCAGGCCCATTACCTAACTCAAATCCACGCCACAAATACATAGAGGCAAAGTCAACACCAATTGAAATATTGGAATTTAATATTTTAGTTTCTTGGGCTGAGGTGATTAAAGCCATCCATGACACAACTATAAAAAAAGTAAACTTAATTTTCATGTTTATAAATTTGATTAAAATTTGATTATTAATAAAGTCATTTTTCATTTTAATTCTCCTTTTTGATTAAGAATTAGTTGTAAGTGATCATAGTCGTAATTATTGGCAAGCATCTTTAGTTGACGGGCAAGTGCAGGATTATCAGTTTCAATACTATTGATGAGTTCAATCAAAAGATCCAAATCTGCAAGTGTAAGAGCATCCAACATTTTTAACAAAATATTATCAGGTAATTTTGCAATACCCTCACTAATGGCCTCGTCGTCATTAAGGTATTCTTCCTGATCAGAAAGTGTTTCCTCTTTATAGATGTATTTAACATCAAGAATTTTCGCTATGGTATCAAACAATTCGTTTTCCCTGAATGGTTTACGGATATAGCCCTGCATGCCAAGAACAGCCATTTTTTTTCGTTCCTCTTCAAATGAACTGGCAGTTAAAGCAACGATAGGTGTATGTTTTCCTTTTTCGGTTAGTTTAATAAGGCGTGTTGCCTCATAACCATCCATAACGGGCATACGCATATCCATTAAAATGAGATGGGGACTCCACTGCTCGAATTTCGCAATTGCCTCCTCACCGTTTACGGCTTCATCAGTTTCGAAGCCAACTTCGTTGAGAAGATTAACTACGACTTTTAAGTTTTCTTCTTTATCGTCAACACACAGTATTCGATAATTCTCCCGTCCTTTATCAATGCAAATAACATGTTTTGAACTATTTGTGGAAGTGGATTCAAATTTTCCTTCTTTTACTTCTACCCAAAAAGAAAATACAGTGCCTTTTCCTACCTGACTTGAAACAGTGATATCGCCACCCATTAACCTGGCTAATTCGCGACTTAAAGCAAGACCTAAACCTGTACCGCTTCCTTTTTTGATTCCGGTACTTGTTTGCTCGAAATTTTTAAAGAGTTTAACTAATTCGTCTTCCGAAATACCGAGACCAGAATCCTGAACCTCGACAAGCAGACTGCTTGTATCCTCATTTACTTTATCAACACGGGCACGCACTGCAATGCCTCCCTGTTCGGTAAATTTCACTGCATTACCTATCAGGTTAATAAATATTTGACGTAATTTATGTTCGTCAACAAGCACATAAGATGGAAGATCTTCGGCTGTTTCAAAAATAAACTGAAGATGTTTGGATTTTATGCTCTCTTTGAAAATTATTTGAATGTCTTCAAAAAGAGCATGTAAATCAACATTTATTGGATTTAAAACCACCCGGCCTGCTTCTATTTTCGACAGTTCCAGAATGTCGTTAATAAGTAATAAAAGATGTTCGCCTGCCCGCATAATTGAAACATTATATTCTCTTTGTGAATCTGTCAATAGTTTATCGCGGTTCATTAGTTGCGAAAAGCCAATAATAGCATTAAGGGGTGTTCGGATTTCGTGAGACATATTCGCCAGAAATAAACTCTTCGATTTGTTAGCAGCCTCGGCTTCTTGTTTAGCTTTCAAAAGTACTTCTTCCATTTTCTTCTGTTCCGTAATATCGAATTGTATTCCCTGCGAACCTATTACTTTTCCTGTTGCCGAAAAAACGGGCGATTTCACAACATACAAATACTTTACAGTTCCATCTGCCTTGGTATAAAACTCTTCAACTTCGATGGGTTTTCCGGTATGCATAATCATTTCATGATGAGAAGCTTCATCAGAATCCCAAAAAGCTTTTTGCCGATACATTATTTCAGAAATTGAGTTGGCTTTTAAGGATGATTCATAGTCTGAAAGTTCCTTTATTGTTTTACCCATGATCTCGTTGGCAGACAAACCTTTGAGTTTGCAAAATATGGAATTCACAAAATTAAAGCGACCTTCACTGTCTTTTCGGAATACACCCGCAGGTATATGCTCGACGAATGAATGGTAAAGAGCCTGAGATTCCCGTAGTGCTTCCTCTGCCTTCTTGCGTTCGGTAATGTCGGTGGCATTGCCTTCAAAACCAATAATAGTACCCGTTTCATCTTTTAAAGGAACAGCACTTGTAGTATGCCACTGCCAGGTACCGTTTGTATGTTGTACGCGGTACTCCACACCATATTGACGTTCTCCTGTCTCCAAAACACTTTGCAAAAATATGAAGCAACCCGGAAGATCGTCTGGATGGACAAATTTTTGAAATGGTTGTCCCGATATATCTGATACCGGATGACCCAAAAGTACTGTCCATGATGGGGAAACGAAATTAAATACTCCATCAGGAGTAAGTGTATATATAATATCGTGGTAGTTTTCAATTAGTCGGCGGTGTTTTTCTTCACTTTCCAGAAGTGCGGCATCAGATTGTTTTCTATCGGTAATGTCGCGTTCAACAAAAAGAATACTTGTAGGTTTGCCATTGGAATCAAGCAATGCGGTTGCGTTTATATCAACGTAAATCCTACTATTATCTTTTTTTATTGCAAGGTATTCTCTTATCTTATTATCACTTTTACCGGTAAGTAATCTTTGCATATTTCCAATTAGCATTTCATGATAGTCAGGATCAATAAAATCAAAAAACACTTTACCTATCAGCTTATTTTTTTCTTCGATAGAATAACCATACAATGTAATTAATTTATCAGACATAAGTTGCAATTTTCGATCAAGCGATACCATACCAATACCATCTGGTGAGGCAGAAATGATGGCTTCAAATTTTTGGCTGCTTTGGGTTAATGCTTCCTCTGTGTGTTTATGTTCGGTAATATCTGTACAAGTGGCAAAAAGCACAAGTCGTTCGGCCAGCTTCATTTGATTGATTGAAACAATAACCCAGAAATCTGATCCATCCAAGCGCCGATGTACCCATTCAAAAGTTTTTTTGCCTTTATGCATTGCATCGGCAATTTTTTCGGCAGCAGCTTCTTTAGAGGGTCTTCCATCAGGTTGAAATTCGGGAGAATACTTATCGGGAGTAAGTCCTATTATCAGTTCACGAGGGCCACGAAGCATAATCTCAGCAGCATAGTTGCAATCAACAACAACACCTTCGTCTAAAATAAAATACGCATCAGGTGAACTATCGAACAGGACACGGTGTTTCTCCTCACTCTCGCGTAACTGCTTCCCTCGGTTTCTTGAAATGACAGTAGCAATTGCACCCACGAGTAACACTAATAGCAGACCCACCGGTAATGCAGCCCGTGAGGCTATCTCCCAATACCAGGATTGTGCATCAAAATCTATTGCAAAAATTGCAATAGTTTTTCCAGTTTTTGGATCATTGAGAGGAACGCACCCGCTGACAAATGCGCCCCATTTGTCTGTGAAAGGACCTTCTGTGCTTGCGATACCCGTTTTCATTACACGATAAAATCCTTCGGGTGCATCGTTGTAGATCATACCAGCCGGAGATTCTTCCACATGACCTATCGGACGGTCATCGGCATAAAAAAACAGCGTACCTTTAGCATTACAGCCCATAAGATATACAAACCGTAACTTTTTGTTAACCTTCAAAATAGCGGCAAACTGCTCTTTTATTCGCACATAGTCCGGAGAGTTTAAATCGGCCGATGTACCCGTCAGGTTGTTAACACGATCAATATTTATCGAACGGGCTCCAATTTCTGTTTGCAAAAGCAGATTATCACGCATGTCCCTTTCAGTCCTGACTGCCATCAACCATGCAAAAACAAACATTAGAGTGACTGCAAATACGGCAAATAGTGCTGGTTTAATTTTAAAAGTCATCTTTTTTATTTAACTTCATTTCCGAGAGGGAATAGTAAAGTAAAATGTGGAGCCTTTCCCCTCCTGGCTCTCCACCCAAATTTTTCCGCTGTGTTTTTCAACAAACTCTTTGGAAAGCAATAAACCAAGCCCAGTGCTGGGTTCATCATCGGTGCCATTACGGCCTGGATGTTCATCAAGTTTGAACAGCTTGTCAATCAACTCATTTTTCATGCCAATACCTGTGTCGTTGATGCTTGTTTCCACATAATTGTTTTCGGCTAACTTCGCCGAAACAGATACTCTTCCTCCTTTGTATGTAAACTTCACTGCATTTGAAACGAGATTAAGGATGATTGCTTGAAGCATATTTAAATCGGCATAAACTTCATATCCAATTGGGATACTGAAAATTATATCGATAGCCTTTTTCCGCGCCGATTCACCGGCAATTTTCACACATTCTGTAACAACAACCTTTAAAGAAAGTATTTGAGGCTTAAAAGCAATTTGACCGTGTTGCATTTGTGACCATTTAAGCAGGTTCTCAAGTAAGTTAAAAACATTACGTGCCGAACGGCTCAATGATAGGGATATTTCCTTTCTTTCGTCGGTGGTAAACAGTTGAGAATCATCAGCCATTATTTCGGCCAACCCCATTAACCCACCGAGCGGCCCACGTAAATCGTGGGCTATAATAGAGAAAAATTTGTCCTTAGTCACATTCATTTCCTGAAGTTCTTTGCTCTTTTGCTGAAGTTCTTTACTTTGCAGGTAAAGTTTAAGATGCGTTTTCACACGGGCATTTACTTCTTCAACCTGAAATGGTTTGGTAATATAATCTGCTCCTCCTGATGCTAAAGCTTTAACAATATCTTTGGTATCATTTAACGCACTAATAAAAATAACAGGTATATCTATTAAATCAGGGTTTTTCTTAATCCTACGGCAAACTTCGTATCCATCCATTCCCGGCATCATTATATCAAGCAGTATTAGATCCGGTTTTTCTTTTTCTGCTGCCTGCAATGCTAATGTTCCGTTGGGAACCGGACGTACTTTGTACCCATCGCCTTTTAGTATGTCGCCTAATACTTTAAGATTAGCCGGTATATCATCAACAATAAGAATATTGGGGGTATTCTGACGAGATACAATGTCATTTTTGATCATACTTATCCTTTTTGATTTAGTATTTGTTGTAAGTGTTCATATTCGTAATCATTCGCAAGAGCCTTAAGGTATTGTCCGAGTTTTGAATTATTCTGTTCAATATCATTAATAAGTCCGATCAAAAGATCGAAATCGGCAACTGAAATAGCATCCAACATTTCAAATATCACGCTATTAGGCAGTTTGGCAATATCATCAATAATTGACCAGTCTTTTTTTAGATTTTTACCGGATTCCGAAATTATTTCGTCTTCATATATGTACTTAATATCGAGAATTTTTCCTATCGTGCTGAATAAAACATTTTCGCGAAAAGGTTTACGAATATAACCCTGCATGGTAAGTAATTCATTCCTTCTCTGTTCTTCTTCGAACGTGCTGGCAGTCAATGCTACAATTGGGGTTTGTTTACCTTTTTCGGTTGCTTTTATACGGCATGTTGCTTCGTAGCCATCCATAACCGGCATACGCATATCCATTAATATGAGATGCGGATTCCACTGCTCGAATTTTATTATTGCCTCTTCTCCGTTTACAGCTTCATTAGTTTCAAACCCCACTAATTTCAGAAGATTTACCGCCACTTTCAAATTTTCTTCTTTATCGTCAACAACTAATATGCGACAAGCCTTCTCTTCCTTGGCAATGCAGATTACACGCATTTTGTTATCAGATTCAACAACTTGGTTTAAACCTTCTTTTATTTCGACATAAAAAGTAAATACAGAACCTTTTCCTACATTACTGGATACGGAAATATTCCCACCCATTAAAACGGCCAACTCGCGGCTAAGAGCAAGTCCTAAACCAGTGCCGCTTCCCTTTTTAATCCCTGTACTTGTTTGGACAAAATGTTTAAAGAGGTTATTTAATTCATTTTCCGGAATACCATCGCCCGAATCCTGTATTTCAACAACAAGGTGGGCGGTATCGCTATTTATTATATCAACCCGGGTACGCACAGCTATTCCGCCTTCTTCGGTAAATTTTATTGCATTTCCAATAAGGTTGACAAATATCTGACGTAGTTTGTTTTCATCAACTATCACATAACGAGGCATATTATCCATTATTTCAAAGATAAACTGAAGATGTTTGGATTGTATCCTCTCTTTGAAAATCATTTGAATATCATTCAAGAAAGAATGAAGATCAATATTTGCCGGATTTAGAACCACGCGCCCGGCTTCTACTTTCGATAATTCAAGAATATCGTTAATAAGAGCCAAAAGATGTTCACCGGCACGGATAATTGAAGTGTTATATTCCTTTTGTGAATCAGACAATAGCTTATCGCGATTCATAAGTTGCGAAAAGCCTATAATAGCATTAAGCGGTGTTCTGATTTCGTGCGACATATTTGCCAGAAAAACGCTCTTTGTCTTGTTTGCGGTTTCAGCCTTGGCTGCCATTTCGTTAGCCTTAATAGTAGCCGATTCGAGATATAGATTTGTTTCTATAAGTTCATTTTCGGCTATTACTCTGTTTTTCACATTTACCAACATGTGCGAAAAAAGTTGGAGTAAAGTGATTGATTCATCTGAATATTGATGATAATTATTAACAGAGTCGAAACCGATAAAACCTATACAATTGTTGCCAGACATCATTGGAATGGTTATTAAACTCTTTATTCCCTGGGGTTCCAATACGTCTTTCAGAGATCCATCAGGCAGAGCAGGAACATCCGCAATATACATAATATTACCTTTCTGATGTGTATCAATCCAATCGGGAAGCATACCGAATGGTATGTCCTGAAGTTCTTCTATTTGAGGAATTATTTCAGTGTTACACCATTCGTATTCATTTGATGTAGTTTTCTTGTTATAGTCATAGCTGAAAATATAGCTTCTGTCGGCGGAAACGAATTCACCAATTGATTTCAGAGACTCATTAATTGTATCGTTAACCTGCTCAATAGGGATGTTGATATAGCGTGAAGCCATATCCATCAGGATTTTTTGTAGTTTAGTATGCTTGAGTAAAGCTTCTTCCGATTGTTTTTGTACGGTGAAATCCCAATTAGTTCCTATGACGTGATGGGCAATGCCTGACTGATCACGCTGAACTGTAGCGAGTGCCCTGATATTGTGAATTGAGCCATCGGGCCACACAACACGGAAATCGGTGTCAAATTCTTTTTCACCTCGTATTGCCATTTGCATTTCTTCATCTCCCTGTACTACATCATCAGGATGGGTACAAGCCATCCATGTTTCATAGTTTACATTAAAGTTCTCTTTGCAAACTCCATGCAGAGCAAACATTTGGTCGTCCCATGTAAGAATATTGTTGACAAGGTCAAAATCCCAAACACCCACACCACCTGTGCGCGTTGCCAAAGCCAGACGTGTAGAAGTCTGTTTTAGTTCATTTTCAGCCTGTTTGATATCAGTGATATCGGTCATAACTGTTAAAAAGTACTTTTTGTTTTGGCTCTCAATAATTTCTCCGGAGAAAAGTCCGTCTAAGGTATTACCAGTTTTGGTTTTGATTTTAAGTTCACAATTATGTATGTAACCCATTTTTTCTAATTCATCAGCAATAATTAATTGTTTTTCAGGTTGCATAAAAAGGCCCAGATTATCAGCAGATTTACCGATAACTTCATCCTCGGTATAACCGGTTTTAATCAGAAAAGCGTGATTTACATCTGTAAATATTTTTTCCGGAATAGAGCTTATTGCCATTAAAGCAGGATTGCTGTCAAAAATCTTATTGAATTTCTCTAATGATTCCTGTTCTTTGCTCAAGTCTTTCGAAAGACCGAAAATGCAATCTTTGCCATCCCATTTTCCAAACCACACTCTTGTTTCGACAGGCACAAAAATTCCATCCTTTCGGGCAAGTGGCAAAGGACATGATTCACGTTTTCCTGAAAACATGTCGCTAAATATCTGCTGTGCTTCGATCCGCTTTTCTGCAGGATGCACTTCAAGTATATGCATACTCTTTAGTTCCTCGCTTGTATAGCCAAGTTTTCGCGAAACAGCTTTGTTTGTATAAAAGATCTCCCCAACAGTATTTCCAACTATAATCATATCGTCCATTGTCTCGAAGAAAATACGAAAATTTGTTTCGCTTTCTTTAATCTTTTCTTCTGCCTCTTTTCTAACAGTTATGTCTCTGCTAATTCCCAGAATACCAATGAGGTTGCCGTCTGCTCCCCAATAAGGTGTTTTAAGAGTATCTATAAGGATTTTTCTTCCATCGGGATAGGTAATCCATTCTTCATTATTACGCGGTAGTTTCTGTTTCAGCATCTCATTGTCGTGGTATCTGAAAAAATCGCCTATTTCTTTCCCAAAAAGGTCATAATCAGTTCGTCCGATAATTTCATTTTTAGGTTTACCTACAAATTCAGCAAAAGGAGGATTACAACCAAGATAAACACCATCAGTGTCTTTGAAGAATATGATGTCAGGAATAGAATCGAGCAAAGAGGTTATCAATCCTGATTGTTTGATACTTTCTTCCTCCTTGCGTTTGGCTTGGGTTACATCTTCAAAAATATAAAACCTTCCAAAATACTCATCATTTGTACCACGCATTTGAGAAGAGTACCTTCGGATAGTTCTGCCATTTGTAAACGGAATATAATCTTCGATGGTGATACGATTTTCTTCACTCTGAAGAGGTTTGCATGATTCAGCAAATGCCTGCACATCGGCTAAAACTGGTAAGCAGTATGGAATTATCTGATTATTTGTAAGTTCGCCGCGTAGCATAAGTTCCTCTATTTGAGTGATTTCCCAAATCTTGCAAAACTGATGATTAAAATACAATACTTTGTCTGTGCGATTGTCAACCACAAAGAATGCAAGTGGCGAAGTATTGGTCATTAATTTCAAAAACGATTCATCCCAACGCAATTTTTCTTCAGCCTTCTTTCGTTCAGTAATGTCGCGAAATGTCCAGATTCTGCCGTATTTTCTCCCATCCTTGCCCACGACAGGAGCGGAATACCTGTCCAGAACCATGCCACTCTTGAATTCGATTTCATCCTGACTTGTTTCATCGTTATGATCATAAAGATATATTACTTTTTCAAGGAATTTATCGGGATATTTAGTCAACCCGACAACATGTTTAAGCAACAAGGTGTCGTCGTCATTTTCCATAATATGCTGCGGCACATTAAACAAATCAATAATTTGCCGGTTATTAAAGATTCTTTTCTGATTTTCGTCAATGACTAATATGGCCTCGACAGTTGAATTTGTCTGAGCCTCAAGCAGCAAAGTCTTAGATTGAAGAGCCTCTTCTACTAATTTTCGCCCAGTGATGTCGCGCTCGATAAACATAATGCTTGCCGGATTTCCTTGAGAATCGAACAAAACAGCGGAATTCACATCTATATTGAACCTACTGTTATCTTTTTTTATGGCAAGATATTCTGTAATCTTATGATCGCTTTTGCCTGCCAGCAAATTGCGGATATTGTCAAGCAACAAAGCATGATTTGAAGGATCAATAAAAGCTAAGATTGGTTTTCCTATATATTCTTCTTTTTGTTCGTACGAATAGCCGTACATTTCGGCTAATTTTTCCGACATAAGCTGTAGTTTGCCATCCAATGATGCCATCCCTATTCCATCTGGCGAAGCTGAAATAATGGCCTCCAATTTCTGGTTACTTTGTCGAAGTTCTTCCTCTGCCTGCTTGCGTTCTTCAATCATTTTTATCAATGATTTGAACAAATAGCTACTGTCGGAAGAGTCTGCTTTGCTTTCTTTAAATCTATCTTGTCCCGAAGGATCGAGCACATAAATAGCCTCTTTTATTTTGTTTATGATCTCTCTTTGAGTTTCGGCATCCCTTTTTTGTTGCAGAAATGCATCCCTGAGTTCTTGTGAATTAATTTCAATTGAGTTTTGAAGCAGAAGGTTGTCATCGTCAAAACTCTGGTAAGTTTCATTGATATCGCCAATTATACCAAGCAACTCATCCGGAATATTATCAATCGATCCGAAGTGCCGTTTTATCTGGCGTGTCAGCAGCTTATTCAATACGTTTTCCATAATGCGTAAAACTTTGACCTTTTAAAAGTATTTTTTTATCAGGGAAATTAATATTGCCTGATTATAGGGTTTTGAAACATAATCATTACATCCCGCTGATGTTGCTTTTTCGCGATCACCGGGTAGGGCAAAGGCTGTTTGGGCAATAATTACTATATTAGCATTAAATTTCCTTATTTGCCGGGTTGCTTCATATCCATCTATTTCGGGCATTTTAATATCCATTAAAACCAAATCAATGTCGGTATTATTACGACAGGCTTCAACTGCTTCAACTCCGGTTTCGGCAAATAAAACCTCATAGCAAAATGGTTTTACTGTAAATGAAAGGAGTTTGGCAGAGTCTCTATCGTCTTCAGCAATTAGTATTTTAAGTTTTATAACCTCCTTATCAACTTGATTCTCAGCAACAGCATTTTGAATAATTGTTTTTTCATCGGATTCACAATTGCATGGGATTGTAAAATAAAATGTCGAGCCGGTCTCACCTGCTTTACCCTCCTCATTGCTTTTTACCCAAATTTCGCCACCCAGCATTTTTACATAAGCACTGGCGATTGCAAGCCCTAAACCTGAACCTTCAAATTGCCTCGTACTTGAGCCGTCAACCTGCATAAAAAGGTCAAATATTGCCAAATGTTTGTCATGAGGAATACCAATACCTGTATCTTTAACAGAAAATTGTATTGCAGAGACGATGCAAGCATCGTCTCTACATGCTTTGTCCACCAATTCAATACTTAATTCAATAAATCCTGTTTTTGTAAATTTGATTGCATTACCTATCAAAATTGATAGTATGGAATTCAATTTTCTGTTATCCGTTGATATACGTTCCAAATTGTCGGGTAAATGGTTCCTAACCGTGAATTTCAGTCCTTTTCTTTCAGCATCTGTTTTAAAATGGTAAAAAAGTTCGTCAGGCATATTTTGTAAATTAATTTCTGATTTAGTTGGCATTATTTGCCCTGTCTGAATCTGTGATATTTCGACAATATCATTTATCGTATTCATAAGCCGGTATGCACTTTTATTAATCATACTCATAAATTCATCTCTGTCAAATGATGTCAGGTCGTTGGACTGCAAAAGGGGGAGAAATCCGAGAATTCCATTAAATGGAGTTCTTATTTCGTGTGAAATATTATTCAGAAAAGCTGTTTTAAGGTTATCACTTTCTTCTGCACGTTCTTTGGCCTTGATGAGGTCAGCCACCATTTTTTTCTTTTCGGTAATATCTTCCTTTACAGCGATAAAATAAGAAATTCTTCCCTCCTTGTCTAAAATTGAAGAAATTACAGCACTTTCCCAATATGATTCGCCAGTTTTCTTTTTATTTTGAAATTCGCCATTCCATTCTTTTCCTGCCAAAATTGTATCCCAAAGCTCTTTATAAAATTCGTTGGTTTGCCTGCCCGATTGCAATATACGTGGATTGTTGCCTTTAACCTCTTTGAGAGTATAACCGGTTACTTCGGTAAATTTAGGATTAACGTATTCGATATCGCCACTTTTATCAGTAATAACAACAGAAACGGGACTTTGCTCTATTGCGCGGCTTAACAGTTTCAGTTGCTCTTCGGTCTGCTTGCGACCTGTAATATCCCTACATATAACATAGCTTCCACAATAAATCCCTGAAGTATCGTACTTGAATTTTGCACTATCTTCACGCCATATATAATGGCCAGCCTTATGTTGAACTCTGTATGAATAAGTTAGTTCGCTCTTTTTTTGTTTAATTGCTTCAGATATTTCGGTAAATAGTGTTTCGCGGTCATCGAAGTGAATAATTGAATAAATAGAAGCAGAATTTCTGCTCGTTTCTTCTATTTCAGTGTAGCCAGTTTGCTTAGGATAAGCTGGTGAAACATATTTAACATGACCATCTGCCCCCAGAATAAGGATACCGTCTGAAGTATTCTCGGCAATCAACCGGTATTTTTCTTCGCTCTCGCGCAGAGCTTCGATTGCCTGACTGAGTTTTATTTCATTTCCAATCTCACCTGCAACTTTACCAATTACAATTGGCATCATATCAAGAAATTGGTTATCTTTAATGATATAATCTCTGGCACCAAGTTTCATCATTTCAACAGCAATTCGCTCGTCACCCTGCCCTGTTGACACTATGAAAGGTGGGATATTCATTCCTTCAGTTTTCAATTCTTTAATAAAATCTTTGCCATTCATATCCGGAAGACTATAATCCAATAGTATCAGGAATGGCGTGTTCTCTTTCAGCCAATCAAGTGCACTACCCCCTGATAAAACGCAGGCTGTTTGATATCCACAGTTCTCAGCTATTTCACTCAGCAATACGATTAAGCCCGAATCATCCTCAATAATTAGTATCGTATTTGCAATTTCTTTTCCTTTCATTGTTTTCTAATTTCGGAGGTGTTCTTGCTGTGAATTACCTTTGTGAACTTTGTGGTTGTTAAGATTCTTTTTTACCACCAAGCGTACTAAGATTTTACACAAAGCTCACAAAGTTAAAGTGATAACTCGTTATCCTTTCTTTCAGCAAGATTAAATTTTGACAACCTGAATGAATAAACCAAGACGTTTTAAAGTTTCAGTAAATTTCACAAAATCAACTGGTTTGGTAATATACATATTACAACCAATCTTATAACAGGCTTCTACTTCGCGCGGATCATCAGTAGTTGTAAGCATTATTATCGGGATTTCTTTTAATGACACATCCGATTTCAATCGTCTCAAAACTTCCACACCATCCATTATTGGCATACTAATATCGAGGAGCAACAAGTAGTTTTTATTTTTATCACGTACTTTTTTATCACCTGTGCAAGATAAAAATTGCCATACTTCTTCTCCATTCTTAAACCTGATTATTTTATTACAAACCCCTGATTCTTCAAGTCCTTCCTTGATAAGCTCTGCATGGCCATCATCATCCTCAGCAATTAGAATAATCATCTCTTTATAGTTTTCCATTTTGTAAATAATATTTAGTTTTTAATATTTTAGGGGTGATATTATTCCGCAAATTCATTTTTTTGTAATTCAACATAAAATGTAGTTGATATTCCTTCCTCCGATTCAGCCCATATTTTTCCTTTGTGCTTATCGGCGATTCTTTTAGCAAGACTCAATCCAATACCTTCTCCGGCTTCGGGAGAGGCGAAATCAACACGATAAAACACATCCCAGATTTTTTCGAGATGTCGTGGTGCCATTCCGATTCCTGAATCTTTAATACGATATATAATTTTGTTGTAATTTGAGACAGCATCAATTTCTACAATTAATTTTTTGTTTTTGTCCCTGTACTTTATGGCGTTGCCGATAATATTTGAAAACAATTGATTAAGTTGATTTTCATCACCATAACAATCAGGCAAATCTTTAATTATCACAGTGGCAGAAAGTTCCGTAATCTGAAAATTATAGGCAGCTATAATATTTTTGAATAATTGGCTAATGTCAATTTTTCTGATTGTCATCTTTATACGACCTGTACGTGATATTTGTAAAAGCCCGTTTATTAGTGTATCCATTTTAGTAACATTCGATAAAATGAAATTTAGTGTTTTAGGAATGTCCTCGTTCGTAATTTTATCGATACTCTTCTTTATTTCAGCCTCAATCTGGAAATTGGGTATTAGAGTTTTTATCGCTTCTGCCTGTTTTTGTAATCGGCGGCTAAAACCCTGAATATTAACTAACGGCGATCTTAAATCGTGCGATGCAACGTAAAGATAATTTTCAAGTTCCTTGTTTTTAGCTGATATTTCCTGCTGTATCTGCCTGATAGCGGTGATATCGTTGGTAATTGTTGCAAAATGGTTTTTCTTTGGAGAAACTACCGAAATCATAAAGTGTTTATCCATGGGTGCAAAATAGGTTATATATTCCAAAGGTTTGCCTGTAATACCTACTTGAGCATATTCGGCCAGATATGGTGCAGTTTCGGATTTATACACTTCGGTAGAGAGTTTTCCAATGGCATCCTCTTTGTTTATACCGGTAATTTTCGAAAATGCATTATTACAGTCGGTTATCCGATAATTAACAGCTTCTCCAGTCTCATTGAATATCAGTTCATGTGTTACCACCATTTCGGACATTGACCCAAAAAGGGCACTTAGTTTTTCTTCGCTTTCTTTCAGTGCTTCGGCAGCCTGTTTGCGCTCAGTAATATCCTGTGCAGTTCCTGAC
>CAILKW010000388.1 GCA_903834845.1 uncultured Bacteroidia bacterium
GATAATGCCGAAGCAGTTGGGGCAAACCCAATTGGAGTGGATATCTGGAAAAGGCTGGATGGTACAAAAAGTGTCAATGAAATTGTAAAACAAATTAAACAGGAATACCGAAATGTTTCCGAAAGCGCAGATGTCGAAATTTTTGATTTTATTGACAAACTGGTTAAGCGAGGATTAATAGGCATAAGTACAACCCTGTAATATGTTCGATAAGAGAATAATGCGGATGCCCCGTGAAATTGATATCGAATTAACGGCAAAATGTAACCTAAGGTGCAAGTATTGCTATTTTTTCGAAAATGAGAACCTCGACTACACTGACCTCTCAACCCACGAATGGACTCGATTTTTTGACGAATTGGGATCCATCGGCGTCATTAAGGTTACTTTGGCAGGTGGGGAACCTTTCTTTCGGAATGATTTAAAAGAACTAATTGATTCGATCGTAAAAAACAGGATGAGGTTTGCTTTATTGTCCAATGGAGGGTTAATTACAGACGATATCGCCGCTTACATCAAAAAATCAGGCCGGTGCGATTCTGTTCAGATATCTCTTGATGGTTCCTGTGCCGCAATTAATGATATTGGCAGGGGAAAAGGATCTTTTGACGGAGCAATAAGGGGCTTGGAGATTTTAAAAAAGCATGAAATAAACACTCTTGTCAGATATACAATACACCATTTCAACGTTGACGATCTTGGGAACGCAGCCAAATTATTGCTCGAAGACCTTGGCCTGAAATCGTTTAGCACCAATTCGGCTAGTTATTTTGGGAATTGCCGTAAAAATGCAGACGAAATAATGTTGACTCACGCCGACCGTATTAAGGCTATGAAAACCTTAGTTGACCTCAATGAAAAATACCATGGTAGGATCACAGCTGCTGCCGGCCCCCTTGCCGATGCAAAACATTTTGGGAAGATGCAAAAGGCTTTTGAGGATAATGCACCGGCCTTCAAAAGAGGTGGCCATTTAATGGCCTGTGGATGTTACAACAACAAACTTTCTATACGTTGTGACGGTGGAATTTCACCTTGCACAATGCTCCCCAATATCAGCTTAGGTTTTATCAATAAAGATAAAATTTTGGATGTATGGCAAAATAGCACTGCACTTAACCAACTTCGTCAGCGTGAAAAAATTGAACTTTCAGGCTTTGAGTTTTGTAAAAGTTGCGATTTTACTGATTATTGTACCGGTAATTGCCCTGGTCTGGCTTATAACCTTACCCAAAAGGTAAACCACCCAAGCCCGGATGCTTGTTATCGGAACTTCTTACAACAATCTTCGGCGCAATGATTGGTAAATATATTTGGCAAAGAATTGTGGGATTCAATTTCAAAAAAATATGACACAACCAATATTGCATAAGATATCATTTCAATTAAAAAATGATGTTGAAGTTCTGTTTCAGGGCGACTATCAGGTATTACACGTTTTGAACGATTATAGGAGAATATTTTCATTAGGCGGGTTACCGGCATCGGAACTTGCTGTCAGATATACCATTACACTAAAACATCAACTCGATTGCGGTAATAATTATAACTTAACCCGTTATCATTTCGAATTGATCCGTGATAAAAACATCGAAATACTTTATAATTTCGTCATCGAAGATCCCGATGATTATGCTTGCATGTTGATGATGTTTTCAAACTTGTTGGGAACTGTTGCACAGCTTTCGGGTGGCGGATTGGTACATGCTGCGCTGGGTGAATTGGACGGCAAAGGCTTTTTAATGGCTGCTCCCGGTGGTACAGGTAAAAGCACAGCCAGTGGCAGGCTACCGTCACCATTCATTTCGCATTGCGACGACACAACCTTGGTAGTAAAAGACAAAGAAGGTAACTTTTGGGCACATCCGTATCCTACCTGGAGCCGTTTCTATTGGGGTGGTGAAGGTGGATTCTGGAAATTTGACCAGGTAATACCGCTCAGTGCGATCTTCTATTTGTCTCAATCCGAAACCGATTACATTTCATCATTAACATTAGTAGAAAAGGTATCCTCTTGCGTTGCGGCATTTGAACAAGCCTCTCGCATGCTGGCACGAAACGACATAAATAAAGACAAAATAAATTCAAAAGGATCGACTGATGAACAACCCATAAGAAAACCAAAGGATTGGTTTGCAATTGGAAACGATTCCGATCAGAATGACAGCAGAAAAATCAGGATGCATTGGTTTGAAAACGCAATGATATTGAGCAAACAATTGCCCGGTACCAAATTAAATTTATCGCTGACCGGCAATTTTTATGAATTGATTGAAAAAAGTTTGTAATAAATAAAAAATAGATTAATTTCGAACTTTATATTCAAATTAAAAAATTGTATTATGGAAAACAACGACAACATGATTCTTTCTGACCAAACAGTTGGAAAAGAATATCAAATTCCAGAATTGGTTGATCTGAATGGCATTGGTGAGGCAAAGGCTAACTGTACATCAGGATCCTCTGATTCGAGTTTATGTTCTACTGGTGCCGGTGCACCATAATGATTGCTGCATGGTTTTTTTATGTTGGCCTGTTTCAAACGTAATTATTTAATTTACATTTGAAACCCAATAAGTTACCTACCCGAAGATATCAGGTAGGTGTTTTTGTTTTTTTGTACACCAAAACTTCGACTGCATCTTCGTTTTTTCGGTGAGTTACGTCCACGGTTATTCAATGTGATACATTTTTCAAACCCGGTGGGTAGGCATTTTTATAGAAACAGATTCGAAACATGAAATGTATGACTCCGGCAGAATCGAATCCTCAAATTCGATTTCATTTTGTAAAAATATATGACCTCTCTGAGGTCTTTTGAGAAGGGTTACCGACCGGTATATATCCAAAAACTTCAAGGTTTATTTTATTTTTCAAACTTTATTTATTTTTCAAATTTTTCTTTATATTTGCAATAAATTAAAAAAAAGCATTATGGAAAACAACGACAACATGATTCTTTCTGACCAAACAGCTGGCAAAGAATATCAAATTCCTGAATTGGTTGATCTGAATGGCATTGGTGAGGTTATGGGTGCTCCGCCACAGTGTAATAATGGATCTGGTAATAGTACATTTTGTAATACAGGTACTTCTGGTCCTGCTGGTCCTGTTTAATAATGGGTTATTTCAAACCAATGTTTTCCTTTTATTGATTAAAAATCATTAAGGTACCTACTTGAAAGTTATCAGGTAGGTATTTGTTTTTTGTTGTACACTAATGCTTCGGTTTCAATTGTATTGCTTTCCGAAAGAATAATATGTCTGGTTAAAAATAATTTCTAACACGCGAATCAATTGATCGAATGGCTTTATTAACACAGTTATACCTTTACCTCACCGAAGGTTGCAACCTGACCTGCCGCCATTGTTGGCTGGCTCCAAAATATGATGCCACAGGCAATAAATATCCGGTTCTTGATGTTGCTCTTGTGCGAAAAATTTTCAAAGAAGCACTGCCTTTGGGTTTGGAAGCCATTAAACTTACAGGAGGCGAACCACTGCTGCATCCTGAAATCGAGACGATCCTGGAAATCATCAAGGAGGAAAACCTTCGCCTAACAATCGAAACTAACGGTTTGCTTTGCACTAAGGAACTTGCTTCCAAAATTGCCGGTCACGAAAAGGCATTTGTTTCAGTCAGCATGGATGGTGCCACTGCCGAAACCCACGAATGGGTAAGGGGCGTTAAAGGATCTTTTGTCGCTGCATTTAATGCTGTCGGCTATCTGGCTGAGGCAGGTTTGCGTCCACAGATTATTTTCTCGCTGATGCGTCATAATGTGTCCGAACTACCAGAAATAATCGGTTTGGGTGAACAACTTGGCGCAAAATCCATAAAATTCAACATCATTCAACCAACAGCACGGGGAGAGGTACTGCACGAGCAGGATGAAACATTGAGCCTGCCGGAGTTAATCAATCTGGGTAAAAGAGTAGAATTTGAACTGCAGAAAACTACCGATATCCATTTGTATTACGACTATCCTGTTGCATTCAGGCCGTTGAGCAGGCTCCATAAGAATTGGGGCATTTGCGGCATCAAAAATATTTTGGGTGTTTTAGCAACTGGAAAATATGCACTTTGCGGAATCGGAGAACAAATTCCGGAGTTAATTTTTGGTGATGCAGCAAAAGATTCCCTTGAAAAAATTTGGACCGAACACCCTGTTTTATTGAAGATCAGGGAGGATATACCATTGAAAATGAAAGGGATTTGTTCGCGGTGCCTGTTGAAATCAAAATGCCTTGGCTCATGTGTTGCCCAAAATTACTACCGGAGTCACGATTTAACTGCCCCATTCTGGTTTTGCGAAAAGGCAGAAGAAGAGGGTTTATTCCCGGCAACAAGACTTATCTAGAATGATATCCGAAAAGATCTATACTATGGTCGGGAACAGCATGAACCCAACCTTGGTTGAACCCATGATATTGGAAACAGAACCTGCTGATTGTTGTAACTTAGGCGATGTTGTTGTGTTTATTGACAGGAACAAGAAAGCCATTGTACACCGGATTGTAAAACAAAACATATCAGGCTTTATTACCAGAGGCGATAACAATCTGACAGATGACGAACCAATTGTTAAGCAGGATATTTTAGGCAAAGTTGTTGCAGCCTGCAGAGGCGAACAACGTTACCGGGTGAGTGGAGGTAAATATGGATACCTGTTGCATCGTTTTTTGCAAGTCCGAAAAATATTCCTGAGCTATTTTATTAAGTTATTATCTTTTTGGTATCGTTTATTTTCAGGGTCAGGTTTCTTTATCAAATTATTGCCACAAAAAAATAAACCCAAAATAATCCAATATCAGAATGGGCAGGCTCATTTGTATATAGGTAGGATTTTTGCCGGCAGATACGATGTTCGCTTGAGTCGTTGGATTATTTTTCGTCCATGGCGAATTTTTGTTGACGAAAAGTCCTTGCCGCTGCCCAAACAAGTATTTACGAATCAGGGGAAAGAAAACCTCCTAAACATCTCACGGATAATTGACAGCGAAAACACTTTAATTCCTGTTCTTACTCCGGAAGCTTGGAATGATTTGTTCGAATTGGCTGAAAAACAGGGTGTTGCTTGTTATCTGTATTACGCACTCAAACAAAAAAAATCGGAAGATGTTATTCCTGAGGAATGGTTGCGCAAAATCAGGATTCAATTAATGCGTTTTTCCATAAACAACATTAAACACCTCAATGAATTGGAAGAGCTATCCCTTTTATTTGAAAAAATAGGGATAACCGCTATATTCCTCAAAGGGTCTCACTTGGCTTTCCATGTTTATCCATCTCCCTCATTAAGACCCATGGATGATATTGATATCATTGTTAAAGAAGACGATATACCAAAAATCTCAGCTGCGTTGATTGAATCTGGTTACTGCAATGACTATTATACTTTAGAAAATATAAAAAAATACCACCGACATTTGCCCCCCTTCACCAAAAAAGGAAAAAGATGTATTGAACTTCATTGGACGCTTATGCAACCGATGTTTCAAACCCCTGAAACAGAGAAAACATTGATGTGGATGATCGGTGAAACAGAAGAAAAGACTTATGGGAAAGGCCGTGCCCTGGTATTTCGGCCCAATGCAGTAATTTTTCAGTTAATGCTTCATATTGGACTGAACGATTATATCAGTCCTTCACTAAAAAACCTGTTAGATATAACTGTTTTAATCCAAAAACATCAACATGAGATTAATTGGGAAGTTATTTCAGCTAAAATACTGGAGACATGTTTTGTACATCGGTTTGCACTGTTAGGGTGGTTAGCCAAGAATACTGTGGGGGCAAAAATTCCTGAATATTTCTTTCAAACGTTAAATGCAGAAACCGGCGAAGAGATTAAAGAAATTGCATTGAACCGAATTATCAATTTTAGGGATCTGAACCTAACGAATAACCACCCAACACTACTTAGTGCAAACCTGTTTAAAAAACTATTTATCATGTTGTCCACTGTATTTATCTCTCCTTCCGAAATGAGATATTGGTACAATCTAAAGACAAATTGGGAAGCGTTTTTATTCTATCCTAAACGGTTTTTTGATTTCACCAGACGCCATAAATCAGATGTCCTAAAAACTTTAAGGCCTGACAATACATTGATTTCCAAAATGAAAGAGGAATTGGAATTTAGAGTGTGGCTGGATAATTGGGATTTTACCAACAATTCAGCTCGAAGAAAAGGTAATTGAAAAAAAGGAGTTGTAATAGTCTGGCAAAAAACTCCTTATATTTCTGTGCTTATTGATCAAAAAAAGTATAGTAAGTTGGTAGTCCACTTACATTATGTCTTGGATGCTAAAATTGTAACAGTTATTCCAACATTCCTTTATTTGATTTTTGTGCCAAAAACTACTGGAAATAGTAAAAATAAAAGAAAATATACGAAAATGGCTATGGTCTTCACAAAAACTTCTTTTTTTTAATAGCTTTGGAGCGAAAAATGCAGCCAGCAAACTTAGGTTTATGAACTGTTTTAAGGGTTAGTTAACAATACGGTTGAAGAATATGTAACAAACTCATATACTGCAAGTAACTGAAACTGCCGGTAATTTTTAATACTATGTTTTTGATTTGTTATTCTGAGACAAACCTTATTGGGTACTTAACTTTATTGGAAAATATTTTAGGGATGTAATAATGTAGAATTTTTTAACAGATTATTCCAATAACAAAACAAAAAACGAAAGAATTGTGTTTAAGGTAAAATCGGGCGAAAACAAATCGTTTTGCCAAATAAATATGAATATAATAAATTTTTGAAATGAAAACATTACCAACACTGAAAATAGGTAATCTCGAAATTAACCCTCCCATTATTCAGGGAGGAATGGGTGTAAGAGTCTCTGGTTCACGGCTTGCATCGGCAGTTGCAAACGAAGGATGTGCTGGTATTATTGCCAGTGTAGGTTTAGGTGCTTTTGAGGAGGCTTCAGCCTCGAAATTTGTTGAATTAAACAATTTTGCTCTAAGAGATGAAATACGAAAATCCAGAGAACTTACCAACGGTGTAATAGGTGTTAATGTGATGGTTGTCCTGTCGAATTACGAACAATTAGTGAAGGTTTGTGTTGACGAAAAAGCTGATATGATAATATGCGGGTCTGGTCTCCCTTTGGATTTGCCAAAACAGACAGCAGGTTCTGATATAAAACTAATTCCCATTGTTTCGTCAGCAAGAGCTTTCAATATCATCTATCGAAAATGGAAGCAAAACTATAACAAAGTTCCCGATGCTGTAATACTTGAAGGGCCAATGGCTGGCGGACACCTTGGCTTTTCATACAGCGATATGATCAATGACACAGCTCCTACACTTGAATTTTTGGTGAAAGAATTAGTTGACTTTGTGAATACACTCGAAGAAACTATTCCAGTCATTGCAGCCGGAGGTATATTCGATGGGAATGATATTGCGAGATTTTTAAAGCTGGGAGCATCAGGAGTGCAGATGGCAACAAGATTCGTATGTACTTACGAATGTGATGTTAACGATGATTTCAAGCAATCATATATTACAGCTACAAAGGATGATATTGCAATTATAAACAGTCCTGTCGGATTGCCTGGAAGGGTAATTAGCAGTGAGTTTACTAAAAGAGTAATGAAAGGTGAAACAATACCTTTTAAATGTCCACACCATTGTTTGAGATCCTGTAACCCCCGTACAGCTCCATATTGCATAGCCAAGGTTTTAGTTGATGCCTCAAAGGGAAAGTTTCTTAATGCCTTTGCGTTTGCAGGAGCAAACGCATATCGGTGTACCGAAATTGTATCAGTAAAAACACTTATCAACCAATTGAAAGAAGAGCTAAGTAACTCATTATAGTTTTTTTTTAATATTCTAATCTCTGTTTTTAAATTTTACGGAATTTATTTGCATTTTCCTATCGGGAAGAATTCGAAGAAATGAGGTTTTTGAAAGAAGCTGAAAATGCTGTTTGGTTTTACTCCGGAACGATACATATTATTGTGTTGGGAAATAATCGCCATTAAGATTCAAATTGATAACATCTTAGTTATTGTATTGATTTCCCATTTTTTAATAATCGATATTCATTTAATAATAGTTAATAGACCAGAAAAACAACCGCAAATTTTACCTGAAAAATATCCGAATAATATTAGTTTTGCAAAAAACAAACTGGTATTGAAAGATATTTTTTTGATAGAGGGACTCAAACGGAGGGAGAAGGTAGTGTTCGATTATATTTTCAATTATTACTACTCATCTCTGTGTGCATTTTCGATGCAATACCTTAATGACAAGGATGCAGTAGAAGATCTTGTGCAGGATTTTTTTGTTTCCTTTTGGATTGAATCACCTAATATTCAAATAATTACCTCCCTAAAATCATACCTCTTTTCATCAGTCAAAAATCGGTGTCTCGACTTTCAAAAACACCAGAAAGTTACTCAGAAATACAACGCTTTTCTTCTATTCGCTGCAGATAATGAAGACAATTCTTCTGATCATTATTTTGCAGAATCCGAACTACGACAC
>CAILKW010000389.1 GCA_903834845.1 uncultured Bacteroidia bacterium
GCCTATCAATTTAAAAACGTGTGGCTTTGGAACGAATTTCCGGCAAAAGACGATTTCGGCGGAACCGATACCGGTATTGATATCGTAGTGCTGACCCACACAGGTGACTATTGGGCTATTCAATGTAAATGCTTTCAGGACGATACCTATATTAACAAACCTGCTGTTGATAGTTTCCTTTCTACTTCCAGCCGTGAATTTAATAACGATCTAAATGAAACAGTCCGTTTTTCGCAACGACTATGGATTTCAACTACAAATCATTGGAGCTCAAACGCTACCGAAGCATTTCAAAACCAAAACCCACCCGTTACACGTGTCAATTTATCCGATTTGCAGGCAGCCTTTGTGAATTGGGAAAATCTTGAAAACGGTGTGCATGGTGAACAAGCCCGAACAGCAAGCCGCGATATATTTTAGATTTACTGTTAAGTATTATAAATGTAAGTGTTCAAACTGTTGATATTGTGGAGGGTTTACCAAAAGTGACTTTTGAAATATAAAAATATGTATTTATTCTTTGACACCGAAACAACAGGCCTTCCAAATAGTTGGTGCAGAGTTTTTAAGGAACAAAATGATAGACTACGTTGCGACTAAAAGAAGATATGCACAATGCAAAGCACTACAAATTTTTGTGCTATTGCAAAATGTTTTTGGAAATTAAAACGACTTGGTATATTATAAAAACATACCTAAAAAAGCGTAATGTGTTTAATTTTAGGTCGAAGACTTCAAAATTAATTATCATAAAAATAAGGTTTTTTTTGATTGCGAAGCTTATCCATGATATGCAGTTTAGTAATTACTGCATATATGCAGGGATTACCTTCACTAAGAATATTTGTATTCAACATCAAAAACTGGCAACAGGGTGAAAGAATTCAGGTAAGTTCAGTCTTCTCTCTTGATTCAGGAGAAATAAATAGGGTTAATGGTATTAATTTCCGCAAAAACTTTAATTTTGTGGAAAGTTTAATAGACAACATTTATATATTATGATTGATATACAGCGATTGGACAATGAATTACTGATTAGAATTCCAGTAACACAAAATTTGAATATTGATTATATTCAGAGGTTATTAGACTATTTTAGATTTATTTCAATAGCGGGAAAAAGTCAGGCAACAGAAGAACAAATATTGGAAATTGCCAACGACATAAATAAATCATGGTTTCAAGATAATAAACACTTATTTATTAAATGAAAATAATTATTGATACGAGCGTGTTTATTAGTGCATTAATAAGTCCAAAGGGTAAATGTGCTGATTTTTTGCTCAATCCAATATTTCCAATTGAAAAATATACATGTTATTTTTTGATTGTAGAAGTATTTAAACATAAAGAAAAAATACTAAAATGTTCAAAATTAACTGAATTTGAATTAATTGAGCAAGTTTATACGCTTGTTAAAAACCTAACACTCATTAATGAAAGTCAAATTCCGACAGATATTTGGAATAAAAGTTTTCAATTAACAGAGGGTGTCGATGTTAATGATTCTCCATTTATTGCATTAACCGAATCACTTGATGGTCTGTTATGGACACTTGATAATAAATTGCTTAATGGACTAAAAACAAAGGGATATAATAAACTACTAACAACTAATGAAGTGGAGTTGTTAGTTTTAGAACACAAATAAGGAGAATCACTTGAATAGATTTTAAAATTAGTTGTCTCAAAGACATAAAAAAAGGTGCTTCCGCACCTTTTTATTAGTTTATTTCAAAATATTCCTATTTCTTTTTGAGGTTTGCCTGTGCTGCTGCCAACCGTGCAATCGGCACACGGAATGGTGAACAACTTACATAGTCAAGTCCTACCATATCGCAGAATTCAACAGAACTTGGTTCGCCGCCGTGTTCGCCGCAAATTCCAAGTTTGATGTCAGGACGTGTAGAGCAACCTTTTGTTACTGCCATCTGAACCAACTGACCAACTCCTTCTCTATCAAGAACCTGGAAAGGATCTTGTTTCAAAATTCCCTTGTCGAGGTAAGCAGGCAAAAATTTACCCATAAACAAAAGGCCAAAATAAGTAAGGTTCTGCTAACACCATAAAACAAGAAAATTGAAGATTTTACTCAGATGAATCCTTTCTGCAAAACAGAAAAACCGCACGAAGTATTACCAATCTATTAACCGGAATTTTTCCTGTTTATGGATAAGCTTTTGCTTTTGTTATCCTTCTATATTAGTTTGCCGATCAAATTATTTTTATGCGACAAATTGATACAATATTTTGTAAATTGCAAACAATTAAAATACGAGCGTATGTATAATGATAGTATTTATATACAGCAACTTAAAGAAAGTTTGATAGAACTAAATCCATATTTAATAATGCTTTTTGGTTCTTATGCCTGGGGCACGCCACATAAGGATAGTGATATTGATTTACTGGTAGTTACCAATGATGATTTTATACCGAAAAATTATGATGAAAAATTGATGTTGTCTTTAAAGTTTAAAAGGCAGATTTATGAGATCAATAAACAGGTTGCCATAGATCTAATTGTCTATACAAAACCTATGTATCAGCGGTTTATTGAATTACAAAGTTCATTTTCCCACGAAATACTAAGTAAAGGAATTGTTCTGTATGAAAACAACAACGAAGCAATGGCTTGATTTCGCGAAAACGGATTTGCTGGCTTGTGAACGTACCTTAAATGATGATCTGCTTACCAACATAGTGGCATTTCATGCCCAACAAACAGTCGAAAAATGCTTTAAGGCTGTAATTGAGGAAAATGGTATCCGGCTACCCCGAATTCATGATTTAACACGACTGTATAGTCAAATATCTGAAAAACTTGATTTTGATTTGGATTTGACCTCCATGCAGATACTTGATTCAGTTTACATTTCATCGCGCTACCCAAGCGATAATGGTTTAATGCCGGATGGCAAACCGACAAAGGGGCTTGTGGAACAATTATATCATTTTGCGAAAAGTGTCTATGAGAATACGATTAAAATGATTGAATAATACTTAGTTAACAAATGCCATCTTAATTTTCCATTGGTTGCCTGTTTTATTTGGATTTTTAAGGTAAATATTGATTATCTATCATTTGCAATAATTTACCAACCAACACTTTGAGTGAATAAGAAATGGTATTTCAAAGGCATAAAAAAAGGTGCTTCCGCACCTTTTTATTAGTTTATTTCAAAATATTCCTATTTCTTTTTGAGGTTTGCCTGAGCTGCTGCCAATCGTGCAATCGGCACACGGAATGGTGAACAACTTACATAGTCAAGTCCTACCATATCGCAGAATTCAACAGAACTTGGTTCGCCGCCATGTTCGCCGCAAATTCCGAGTTTGATGTCAGGACGTGTAGAGCGACCTTTTGTAACTGCCATTTGAACTAACTGACCAACTCCTTCTCTATCAAGAACCTGGAAAGGATCTTGTTTCAAAATTCCTTTGTCGAGGTAAGCAGGCAAAAATTTACCGGCATCATCGCGTGAGAATCCCATTGTCATCTGAGTAAGGTCGTTTGTTCCGAATGAGAAGAACTGCGCTTCTTTTGCGATACCTTCGGCAGTAAGAGCTGCACGAGGAACTTCAATCATAGTACCAACAAGATACTCGATCCTGTCGCCGCGTTCTGCAAATACCTGTTCAGCAGTAGCATTGATAACATCAGCCTGATTTTTAAATTCGGCAACAGTACCAATCAACGGAACCATAATTTCGGGACGTGCATCAATACCTTTAGCTTTCAGATTCATTGCAGCTTCGATAATAGCGCGTGATTGCATCTCTGTAATCTCAGGATAGGTAATACCCAAGCGGCAACCGCGATGACCTAACATAGGGTTAAACTCTTCCAATTCGGCAACTTTAATCCTAATCTGATCCATTGAGATACCCATCTCATCGGCAAGTTCTTTTTGTGTTGCTTGTTGGTGAGGAACAAATTCATGTAATGGCGGGTCAAGTAAACGTACTGTAACGCCATATCCTTCCATTGCTTCAAAAATTCCTTCAAAGTCGGAACGTTGGTAAGGCAATAATTTAGCAAGAGCTAATTTACGACCTTTAATGTCGGAAGAAAGAATCATTTCGCGCATAGCTTTAATCCTTTCACCTTCGAAGAACATGTGCTCTGTGCGACAGAGACCAATTCCTTTTGCACCAAACTGGCGGGCGATTACTGCATCTTTTGGAGTGTCGGCATTGGTACGAACTTTCATACGTGTAAATTTGTCAGACAGTACCATAAGTGTAGCGAAATCATCACTTAAAGCAGCCTCCTGAGTTGCAACCTTGCCTTCGTAAACTTCACCTGTTGAGCCGTTTAACGAAATCCAGTCACCTTCATTATATTTTATGCCGCTGGCTTCGCAAGTTCTGGTTTTATAGTCAATCCGCATAGCACCTGCTCCCGACACACAACATTTGCCCATTCCACGTGCAACAACTGCAGCATGAGATGTCATACCTCCACGGGCAGTAAGAATACCTTTTGCAATCACCATTCCTTCAAGATCTTCAGGCGATGTTTCGATGCGGACAAGGATTGAATTTTCAAATTTCCCTGCTTCATCGGCAAAGAAAACAATCTGACCTGTGGCAGCACCCGGAGAAGCAGGCAACCCTTTGGCAATAATTTTCGCTGACAGCAAAGCTTCGGTGTGGAAAACAGGGTGAAGAAGTTCGTCAAGTTTATTGGGTTCAACGCGCATAAGTGCTGTTTTCTCATCAATAAAACCATCATTCAACATATCAACGGCAATCTTAACCATCGCAGCACCTGTACGTTTTGCATTACGGGTTTGCAGCAACCAAAGTTTACCATTCTGGATAGTGAACTCAATATCCTGCATATCACGGTTGTGATCTTCTAATTTTTGCTGAATTATCATCAACTCAGAATAAGCTACAGGCATAGATTCTTCGAGAGAAGGATATTTTGCAGCGCGTTCTTCTTCAGTAACATTTTGCAGCTCGGCCCATCTTTTTGAACCTTCGAGAGTAATTTGCTGTGGTGTACGGATACCGGCAACAACATCTTCGCCCTGAGCATTAATAAGATACTCACCATTGAAAATATCTTCACCTGTTGATGCATCGCGGGTAAAGGCTACACCAGTTGCAGAATTGTTTCCCATATTTCCAAAAACCATAGCCTGAACATTTACCGCAGTTCCCCATTCAGCAGGAATATTATTTAATTTGCGATAGTAAATGGCTCTGTCGTTCATCCAGCTTTCGAACACTGCTGCAATTGCGCCCCATAATTGTTCCCATGGATCGGATGGAAAATCTCTTCCGGTTTTTGTTAAAACAGCTTTTTTAAATCTAAGAACCAATTCTTTAAGATCGGCAACTTTAAAATCTGTATCTTCTTTGATGGCAAGCTCCTCTTTCATCTCTTCGATGATCTCTTCAAAAGGATCAATATCCTCTTTGCTATGAGGTTTCAAGCCAAGTACAACATCACCATACATTTGAACAAAACGTCTGTAAGAATCCCATGCAAAACGTTCGTTTCCTGATTTTAAAGCTATTCCTTCAACAGCGAGATCATTCAATCCAAGGTTAAGGATAGTATCCATCATTCCTGGCATAGAAGCTCTTGCACCTGAACGAACCGATACCAAACAAGGGTTCTCCTTGGAACCAAATTCTGTTCCGGTGAGGCTTTCAATTTCAGATACAGCTTTTTTAACATCATCGCTTACCATGTCAAAAGCTTGTGATCTGCCTTGTTCATTAAAAACAGTACAAACTTCGGTAGTAATCGTAAATCCCGGAGGAACCGGAACACCAATAAGGTTCATTTCTGCGAGGTTGGCACCTTTTCCTCCAAGCAGATTTTTCATCTCTGCTCCGCCTTCGGCTTGTCCATTGCCGAATGTATAAACGTACTTGGTCATAACTAAAGTATTAATTTTAAAATAATTTTAAACTTTTATTTTAGGGGGCAAATTTAAGTTAATTTTTCAAAAGTCCGAACTGTGAGCAACAGATGTTACGCTTTTGTACACAATTCTGAAAATTCTTATCATTCCCGTAATAATTCTTCAATCATTCCATAAAGAACAAGATGCTTAACTGAATATTTGAACCATTAACAAACCATTACCAAACCTGAAAATATCCAATAAAAAAAAGAAAATAACTTTCACAATAATTCTGATAGGTTAAATTTGCAAAAAATAGGAGGCATGAGAATTTGTTTGATCGGAGCGGGAAAA
>CAILKW010000390.1 GCA_903834845.1 uncultured Bacteroidia bacterium
AAAAAAGGTCTTGACAGCTATAATAAACCTATCTCCTATATTTATGATTTTAAGACCCATATTAACAAGGAGTATTATATTATTCCCTATGAATTAAAATAAGTATTTGTCAAACTAAATATTTACATATTGATATGAAAACTAAATTTTTAAAATGCAGCGTTATTACGCTATTTCTATTGGTGTTAAGCTTTTCGAAGATTCATTCTCAAGATAATTTCAATGGGATTGACCTACATTTAGGGAATCTGTATAAATTATCGAATGCTCAGACAAGGTCCATTAGTCCCGAAAATTACACAGGTGAAAAGGGGAAAGGAGGAATGGCAAAACCCGAAGACAAGGATAAACCCAATACTGCCAACGCTTTTAATGCGGCACGTGATCTGGGCCAAGGCTGGAAAGTGAACCCATTAATTCGTCTGAATTCGGGAGAAAAATTCACTTTAGCAGAAATTGAGGGTTCAGGTGCCATTCAACATATCTGGATGACTCCAACCGGGAACTGGCGTTTTTTAATTATCCGAATATATTGGGACGACGAAACTGAGCCGTCGGTAGAATGTCCCGTTGGTGATTTCTTCGGAATGGGCTGGTGCGAATATACTCCGTTGATTTCACTTCCAGTTTGTGTGAATCCGGGAAGTGCTTTCAACAGTTATTGGGTGATGCCCTTTCGAAAAAAATGCAAAATTACAGTAGAGAATTTAAGTCAGGCTGAACCGATGAAACTTTTTTACCAGATTGACTACACTTTGACGGACGTTCCTGATGACGCGGCTTATTTCCACGCACAATTCAGACGAACAAACCCCAATATAAGCTCAGATTACACTATTGTTGACAACGTGAAAGGGAAAGGTCAGTTTGTTGGTATTTATATGGCTTGGGGAGTTAACAACAACGGTTGGTGGGGAGAAGGTGAAATCAAATTTTTCATCGATGGCGATGGCAAATTCCCAACCATTTGCGGAACTGGTACAGAAGATTATTTCTGCGGATCGTATAATTTTGACCGTGGAGGCAATTACAAAGAATTCTGTACTCCATACTCCGGATTACACCAGGTAATCCGACCAGATGGAACCTATAAATCACAACAGCGATTTGGTCTGTATCGATGGCATATAATGGATCCTGTTCGATTCGAAAAGGATCTGAGGATTACCATTCAGGATCTGGGATGGCGTGCTGGAGGAAGATATCTTCCTCAACAGTCTGACATTGCTTCTGTTTGTTTCTGGTATCAAAAAGACCCGCACGGCAAATTTCCTAAACTGCCTGAATGGCAACAGCTTGAGGTAAATTAATTCCACTTTTACTAAAATAAAATATATCATTATGAAGAAAATTTTAATTTTTTTACTTGGCATTATAGCTTGTTTTTCTGGATATAGTCAATATCCGGGCAATGAAATGATTGAAATGTCAAAAATTCAGAGCGGGCTAAAAAGCAAGCGTGTAAGTAGTTACGATAGGAGTGGTAAAAACCGGGATTTTCTGGTAAATATTAAAGACGGAGAAAAAGCTGTTCTTTTCGATGTGAAAGGGGCCGGTATTATTAATCATATCTGGATTACAATTGCTCCCTCTCCCGACCTCCTGAGCAGAAATGATATCATTCTTCGGATTTACTGGGATGGGAACCCTTACCCTTCGGTAGAATCACCCATCGGTCCGTTTTTTGGGCAGGGGTGGAATGAACAGTACAATTACTCCTCTTATCCTCTGGCTGCAGGTCCGGTTAACGGGATGGGACTGGTCTCCTATTTCTCAATGCCTTTTGCAAAAGGTGCCAGGATTGAAATTGAAAATCAGGCCGGAACTTCAATAGGTGGTTTCTACTTTTATGTGGATTATTATGAAATGGAAGAATTACCTGCAGATTTAGGACGTTTTCATTCGTGGTATAACCATGAACTAACAAAAGTGGAAAAAGGTGAAGGTGATGCAAATAGCGACGGGAAAAACAATTATGTGTTTGCCGACATTAAAGGTAAAGGTCATTTCGCAGGGATTAATTATTACGTGAATAATCCGGCTCCTAATTGGTATGGCGAAGGAGATGATATGTGGTATATCGATGGAGATACAGTTCCGAGTATAAATGGTACAGGAACAGAAGATTTTTTTAACACTTCCTGGGGTCCTAAAGAACCTTTTTCCCATCCATATTTCGGATATCCCCGGTTAAACAATGATATTGGGTGGTTGGGAAGAACACATGTGTACAGGTTTTTTGTTAATGATCCCATCTATTTTGAGAAATCACTAAAGGGCACAATCGAACATGGGCATAATAACGATATGGTACTGGATATTGCTACCGTCGCTTACTGGTACCAGACTGAAGCAGTGCAGCTTCCGTCTGCACCGAGTAAAGAAATGAGAAAACCAAGGCCAGTGATTAAACTGCCGGATATTATCAACTGGCGCGAAGCATGGAGAAAAAGTAAAGGAAGCGATCCTAAATTATGGGGAAATGAAAGATAAAGTTTAAACAAGATCTATGAATGATGAAAAATATCAAGAAAGCAATTTTCGTGATTGGTATATTGGTCACAATGAGTTTACAGGCTCAGATATCTCCTGACCATAAAGTTTCTCCCAATAAAGGCGATATAAAAGCCTTTATCGGGGATATCAATATCAGGGGAGACAGGAAAGTATATAAAGGAGATGAACTATATGCAATTGGAATGCCTTGCGGAGGTATTGCCGCCGGTCAGCTTTACGTAAGAGGAGATGGTACTCTGGCAACCTGGTGGATTGCAAATAATGCATACAATACGGGTTACGGAATCGACTGGCTACTGAACTTCGAGACACCTCTTGGTCCGTGGAAAGTTTGCTATGAGACGTATGAACCGTTTGGCTACATCGATCAGGGTTTTAAAGTAACGGTAGATGATGGAGAAAAAAAGCAGACAAAAACCCTTAGCAAAGAAGGTTTTGACGATATTTCATTTATTGGGGAATACCCTATTGCTCAAATCAATTATAAGTCTAAGGAAAATAATTTGCCCGTGGATATTACCTCGACCGTTTATTCGCCGTTCATTCCTCTCAATGCCAAAAAATCTGCAACACCGGCTACTGTCATGAAGTATGCCATTAAAAATGTTTCGGGTAAAAATGTTTCGGTTTCATTGACCGGCTGGCTGCAGAACCTGGTCTGTATTGACCTGAAGGGCAGATTAAATGGTACCTTAAGGAATAAAGTCGTTGAGACAGGATCAAAAAAAACGATCTACATGGACATGTCTCTGGAAGGTGATTTTCCTGTAAAAGAACCGGACAGAAATGCAACGGTATTTGACGATTTTGAATCCGGAAACTACGGGAACTGGACCGTGGAAGGTGAGGCGTTTGGGAAAAATCCGGGTCAGGTAAAGTCAGACAAGAAAAATGAATTCGGTGCCGAATTCGGAAATTTTGTGGCCAACTCTTACCAGGCTTTTAACGATCGCTTGACCGGTAAGTTAACGTCTAAGAAATTCACAATCAGGAAAAAATATATTTGCTTCTTTGTGCAGGGAGGTTCTCATAAAGACAAGACCTGCTTCAATCTGGTGATTGATGGTAAGATTGTGAAGAGTGCTACCGGGGATGCCAGCAACGATTATCTTCCCCGCAACTGGGATGTCAGTGCCTGGAAAGGAAAGACAGCTTATTTGGAGGTAATTGACGAAATGAAAGAAGTCTGGGGCCGTATTGCTGTTGATAATATTGAGTTTGCAGACCTTCCGATTAATTTCTCCAAAATAACAATTGATAAGGATCATCCCTATTTCGGGAATCTTTCTCTGACAGTTTTCGACGGCAAAGCCTCAGCTACAGCCGATATAACAAAAGTCAATGCGCTGAATGCGGAAGCTCTTCTGGGAGAAACGCTGAATGGTGGTCTTACCTCCGGGTTTACACTTCGACCGAATGAATCGAAAGAGATCATCTTTGTACTTTCGTGGTATTTTCCCAACCGGCCCCTGAGCTATTGGGGTACAGGATGGAACAAGCCCATACCTCCCCATACGCCCCCAATCGGCAATATGTATTCAAACTGGTACAACAGTTCTTTGGATGTAGTTGACAAACTACAGTTTGATTATAAATATTTGGAAAAGGAAACATTCAACTTCCATGACACATACTATAATCAGACCACATTACCTTACTGGTTGATTCAACGAATCATGATGCCAGTCTCTACATTAGCAACTGAAACATGCCAATGGTGGGCAAATGATAAGTTTTGGGCATGGGAAGGTGTAGGTGCCTGTGAAGGTACCTGTACCCACGTATGGAATTACGAACAAGCAATGGCTGCGCTGTTTCCTGAATTTGAGCGAAACCTGAGAGAAAAAACCGATTATGGTTTTTCTTTTCAACCGGATGGAGGAATCCTATGTAGAAATGGCTGGGGTGGTATCGCGATTGATGGGCATGCCGGTACTATTCTAAAAATTTACCGGGAACATCTGATGTCTTCCAATAATTTTTTATTGAGCAGGAATTGGGACAAGATCAAAAAATCATTGGAATACATTATTAAGGAAGATGGAAATGAGGACGGTTTGATCGTGAAGCAACAGTCTAATACTTACGATATTGCATTCTACGGGGCTAACACATATATTGGAAGTTTATACCTGGCAGCCCTTAGGGCAGGTGAGAAAATGGCATTGATCATGAAAGACCAAAAAACCGCCGACAGATACAAAAGAATTTATGAAGCAGGTTCAAAAAATACGATGATACGGCTTTGGAATGGTGAGTATTTTAAACAGGATGTGGATAACAAAGAATATCCCAAGTTTCAATATGGGGATGGATGCCTTAGTGACCAATTGTTCGGACAAACCTGGGCGGACCTTTTAAGACTCGGAGAGCTGTACCCGGGAGATGCAATTGATAAAACCATGGAATCTATTTGGTTGTACAACTGGACAAATGATGTTAAAGATCAAAATGAAGTCCATCCTCCGGAACGGTATTACGCACGTGCAGGAGACCCAGGCTTATTTATCTGTACCTGGCCGCATAGCCCACATCCGGGAGAAAATGGCGTGAGGTACCGTGATGAAGTATGGACAGGTATTGAATATGAGGTAGCTACGGAAATGATCTTCCGAGGGAAAATTGACAAAGGCCTTGCGATTGTGAAAGGGGTCCATTCTCGCTACGATGGGACTAAACATAACCCATGGAATGAAGTAGAATGTGGGGATCATTATGCCAGGGCTATGGCTTCCTGGGGTGTATTGTCTGCCATTCAGGATCATTGGTATGACGGACCTAAGGGAGTTATGAGCTTTTCTCCCCGTTTATCATCAGATAATTTTAAAGGATTTTTTACGTCAGCCGAAGGGTGGGGTAGTTTAATGCAAAAGAGAGATGGTGATAATCAGGAGAATATGGTGAAGGTCAAGTATGGTTTGTTGATGTTGCAGCAAATACAACTATCTATACCAGAGGGGCATATTCCCAAAAGCGTCAAGGTATATAGGAACAATATTGAGATACGTTCAACCTACGAGGCAAAAAATCGGATAGAAATCTCTTTTGATAGAATTCTTCTGAATGAAGGCGATGA
>CAILKW010000391.1 GCA_903834845.1 uncultured Bacteroidia bacterium
AGGGTACGAAGCTTTATTATCTTACTACGAAAAAGTTGCTCCGCATCTTAATGAACCGCTGTATACGAGACCCGTACGTACAGTGGTGTGAGAGGCGCACTCCGTCAGCTAATTACTGGCGGAGCCGTCTACTCAATTATGAGCTGGGCTATTTCATACTCAAGATTGTAAAAAATGTCCCAAGACAGTAACATATTATCAAGATGAACCGACTTGTTTTCTCTGGTTTTGATACACCGCCCCAAGTTGTCACGTTAATCAAGAAGCCTAATGTGCCAAATGAGTAGAACAATGCTGAAAGTATTATTGCAAAGTTTTTCTCAATAAAATCACAATTCAGTTTCCCAATTGAGATAATTCCAATTAAAATTACAACTGAAATTACCAAAAAGTATGTCAAATAAGACTTAATAACTGCTTTCATATCCATTATTATTTTGTAATTATTGTTTTTATTTGCTCAACTGTTTCAGCATCTTTCAACTGCTTTTCGAGTTCTTTTGTATCTACTGAATACAATGCTATTACTTTGTCAAAAAATGCAATTGATTCATTAAGAATTTTAATACTCTCGTCAAGCCCAGTATATGCATTGTATTTTGTTTGATAGTCTTGAAGAACTAAAGAATACTTATTAAAAAGAGTTTTCTTTTTGTTTTGAGAATTTAAAGTTTCAATTTGTTTGGATTTCTCTTCAAATTTAATTGCAAGAGCCATCATTAATTTTGCTTTCTCATAGTTCTTTTTAGCTATCGAAATATTTGAAAGAAATTTATCCTTATCGTAGGCGTAAAAAGAATTATTGGTATTTTTAAAGTTGAAAGAAGTTTTCGATTGTTTTACGCTACTTTCTTCTTTATCTAATGCTTCATTAAATTTATTGCAGTAGTCTGTTATTGCAATTTGGTAAGGCTCATAAAAGCCTTTGTTTAATTCAAAACATTTTGAAGTAGTAGAATAATTCTGTTCATTCCAAGGGTTTTTACAGTCACAATCGTATGGATAACCAGAAACAGTTTTTGGATTTTTGTCTTCGTATTTATATGTGTATTGATTATACTCTTTTATGCTTTTGATTTTAAAATTCTGCTTAATTGAATTAAAGTCCGCAACTAAAGAGTCATATTGACTTTTAATGTATTCAGGATAAAACTCACTGTTTTTATGGTAAGTTTCAATCAGACTTTCAACTTTAGGCGAAAGTATGGCAATTTTGTCGGTAACATTTTTTCTTTCAGATGGCTTGACTTTATTTAAATCAATTTTTGAGTACAGTTCATAAGCTTTTATTAGTTCGTTCTTGCTGTAATATTCTTCTGCTTTTGTAAATTCTGAAATATTTGTAAGTGGAGTAAAGTCTGTCGAATTTGCTCGAATGTCGCAACCGCCTTTAAATCCTTCCTTGAATGATAAATCTCCACCAATAAATTCGTAAAGAAAATAATCAACGCTAAATAATTTAGGGAAATATTCTTGTATATTATTTGTAGCTGCGCATAAAGTACCACCACAAGCAGTATCAATACTTAACCCTGCTTCTTCTCTTTCGGTTGCTGTCATAGCTTTTGCTTTAATGTAATTGTCATAACCAGTCTGGTATTTTGTTGTACCTTCTTCTACAGCACCTGAATTACTTCTTGCAATGAATTCATAAAGAAAATTGTCTTTGTAAATAAGTTCACGATTTTTACCCCAACCCATATCATTAATAATCCAAGTGCCTATACACAAACTATTATTGTCATAAGTTCCTGTTGCTTTAAAATTTGCAAATTCGTCATTTATGCTTACTGCTCCTGCAAGATAGCCATTTTTGAAATTCATATTTATTGTCATGGTTTTTACTGCACCAAATGCATCCCAAGTATATTTACCATATTGTAAATATTTCTTTCTTGTTTTATAAGACCTAACTTCTTTCCAGTTTCCATCGGCATAGCCATTTTTATAATTTGCAACAAGCGATACTGTTCCGGTGTAATAAGGGTTATTGTTTCCAAAATCAGCCATTGTTATGGTATATGTCCATGTTCCATTTTTTAATCCTTTTTCAAAGTTGCCAGTAATAGTTTGGTCATAGCCTTGATAATCGCCTTTACCAGTAAAGGTATATTTGAAAGCACCTTGTTTCAAATATTCATGAGTATTAGGGTCTTCATAATAAGTATATACAGCAGTTCCGTTCTGTAATTTACCATCATTAAAAGTTCCATTAAAGGTTTTTAATGTTTGACAATATGCGCTTAATGAAAGCACAGTCATTAATATTGAGAAAAACTTTTTCATTGTAACAATTTTAATTTTTTCTACTCATTTGGCTTGGTAGAATTGCCCCGTTTTTTTTAATGGTCTCTGGACTCCATATTTATTTTTGGTTGAAAAAACTTTCAAGATGTGTCAAAATTAACTCTTGTCGGTTCTCGTATTTGTCCGCTATGGTCTTTTTTAGCCTTGCTCATAACGGTTTCTGGCTTTGCGTCAGGCGTGGATTCGAAAGTACTAAAGTTTAATCAATTACAAAAGTTGAAGAAAGTAAAACTGCTCAATCAACCACAAATGCCACGCTTGCGCAAAACCAGTGTTGTAGGCAGTGCTATTTTGCTTTCATCTTATTCCCTTTTGCATCGTGTGTTAATTCAGCAAGTCCAAGTGCTTCCATTAGTGGTGGCACATACATTCCAAAACGTCCACGAAGTCCTTTCTTCATTCCATACCAACCACCAACAGGATTATTTTCTGCTCGCCCCCAAGCTTCAACTGTTCCATCTTTTGCAGGCTTCTGTTCATCTGCACTTCCAAGTTCTATCCAATCTCCGTGTTCTTTTAACATCTTATGCAAGTCGTTAAGACAGTCAATATTATAAAGCAAAACTGTTTTTCCAACTGTGCAGACCAAAACATCTTTACCATCTTTTTGGTCAACATGCATTGTATATTCACTTGTCAATGGTGGTGTTTTTAATACCATTGGTTTTTCTTTTGTTCCAATTTTGTATGCCATAATATATAATTTATTTAGTTGATTTTTCTGATTCTGTTTTTAAATCATTTGCGAATTTGTCAAAAGAATCGTCAAACGGTGGAATCATTTTCGCAAACAATGGGAAAAATGGTCCACCAATTTTTTCTACCATTGAGAATTTAGTTTGTCCATTTGAATTTGGTGTCAATGAATATTCTCTTTTACCCATTGCATCCCCCCAAACCAACCGTTTATCTTGTTCAAGTTCTTTAACTGTCAATTTAAAAATTCTCTTTGAGTCAAGACGCGATTTGAGTTGTATCTTCTCTCCTAATGCAATTTTTCCGTCAATTGAAATGATAGTTGAATTCCATTTGGGATAATTTTCTGCATTTGTCAACAATCCCCAAATTGTTTTTGGATCTGCTTGAATGTCAACACTAACAGAAGTTTCTCTGCTAAATGTTTTTCTGATTGTATTTGCTTTTGCCATTTAATTTCGATTTCGACTTGTAAAAGTAATATTATTTTGTCAATGGTTGTCGGTCTCCGAGCATTGCCTACAACGGTCGAGGCTTGCTTTTCGTGCCGTTTCCTGTCGTTGAATCGAAGCACTAAGGTATCAAATTTAACCGTTTCTTGTCACCGAAGCACGAACGGCATGAAAGCAAGCCTTTGTGTGTGCCCTGCATGAGCAGAGCACACCCACCGAAAGCTCTGTTTTTAAATGCAAATGTACAAGTATTTTAACAGATATCACCGTGGGTGGAAAATAATTTTTCCAGAGGGTGCAAGTCCCTTATGCGCGGGGTC
>CAILKW010000392.1 GCA_903834845.1 uncultured Bacteroidia bacterium
GAAAAGGGAGCCTGATCGCAGTTACCACGAATATAGATTTCGTTTTTGTAATACTCCTTTAACAGTCGAACAGCTTCGAGCCATACCTGTATATACTTGTAATCCTCAACCTTAACACGTTTCAGGTTAAAAACGTCTTCCAGATTTGCAACATTTCCTATGTGAGTACGGGCAGGGTCATCAATCGGAAAGTCAACAGGAACGCCAACTGAACCGGCTAGAGTGACGGTGTCTATGTCAACCAAAATACCATCCACTCCATATTTGTCAACTGAGGCGATGAAACATTCAGCAATCAGTTTTGGATTATTGCGGTATTGCTCCATTGTAACACCATGTTCTCTTGCTGCGAGCATAAAATTGTGGAGCATTATTGGAGTCTTGTCCGGCTGCAAACCTTTTAATGCAGCATTTATTCTTTCGTATCCGTTCATCTTATTAGTGTTTAATGTTTTAATTATGAAATAGCACCTCTTTTTCAATTTGTTCGAGAGTTTTACCCTTCGTTTCGATGATGTATTTTTTCAGATAAACGAATCCGATAAAAGTGACTATCGCAAAAAAGATAAAAGCATAGCTCATTCCTATTTGTTGTGCAGCTTGTGTTGTGCCAAAAAAACCAATTACAACCGGAAAGGAAAAATTGAGAGAGGCACTTACTACCCAATTTGCAAATGAACCAATTGACGCACCACGTGACCTGATAATATTCGGAAACATTTCTGATAACATCACCCAAATTACTACCCCCTGAGATGCAGCAAAAAAAGCAATATAGGCCACCAACAAAGCCACCAACCAATAACCGGTAATATTTCCGGAAAGCAGGCCGTAGCCAAATAAACCAAGCACTGTTACCATTCCCAACTGTCCGAACAGCAATAATTTCTTCCTCCCAATCTTATCAATGATTGCCATTGCTATAAGCGTAAATATCAAATTAGTAACGCCCAAAATTACACTTTGAGCCATTGATGTGTTACTTGAGAAACCTGCTATGCTGAATATTTGAGATGAATAGTAAAAAACAACTCCAATACCAGTTAACTGACTGAAAATACCTACAAATATCCCGATAATGATGATTCTCCGGTAGGGTTTTTTAAATACATTGATTTTTGCCCCTGCCTTTTCTATATTGATAGATTCCTGTATTTCAAGAATTGTCTGCTCTGTATCAATTTCATGTGATGACAGCTCTTCAATATTTTTCTTTGCTTCTTCAATTCGTCCATTTTTTACCAGCCATCGTGGACTTTTCCTGATTACCAGAAGCATAAGAAAAAATGCAACTGCAGGTAGTGCTCCACTGAAAAGCATCCATCGCCAATTCTGATCTCCAATATCGAGCAACAAATAATTGGATATTAATGATAATAGAATGCCAAGTACAATGGCCAATTGAAATGTAGATGCCAATATTCCCCTGTGTTTAGGAGGAGAAATTTCGGAAATGTAAACCGGACAAAGGACAGAGGCACCGCCAATAGCCAATCCGCCAATAAACCGGAAAAGGATGAAAACACTGATATTTGTTGCTAATCCACATCCGGCTGACGAAGCAAAAAACATAATTGCCAATAGTTGTAAGAGCCGCTTTGCTCCATAAATATCACCGGGTTTGCCAATCAGAATTGTACCGAGGATACATCCGATCAAAGCTGAGCTTACTGTCCAGCCTTGCAATGTTGGACTAAGTTGAAAATATTTTACCAGATCAATCATCGCCCCGTTGATGATCACTGTATCATATCCAAATAACAGACCTCCTAAGGCGGAGGCAATTGTGCATTTCAGTAGTACTTTGTTCACTTTATTAATCATTAACC
The DNA here is from genome assembly GCA_903834845.1 of uncultured Bacteroidia bacterium. Taxonomy (GTDB): domain Bacteria; phylum Bacteroidota; class Bacteroidia; order Bacteroidales; family Prolixibacteraceae; genus JAAFHB01. Next base: position 1,830 of record CAILKW010000392.1, read on the forward strand.
ATTTACCATTAAATCTATTCTCTTAATCATCTCCATCATGGATCTGCCGTTGTGATACGGACATTTCCAGGGGTCAATTTTCCAGTCATTGCGATAATAAGGCGAAGGATCGTTTGCAGGCTCAATCAGGTAAGGAATACCCAAACGGTTCAATTTAGTGAACCATTCTCCTCTTTCATGATCAATAAGGCAGGTATTGATAAAATTCCACGACAATTTTACCGTTTCCCAATATTTTATATTCCCAGTCAATTCGAAAGCGTTCATAAAGCCAACAAGAGTTTCAGCTTGTTGCCACCAATGTTTATTGGTCTTTACATGACTTCCATACCGTGTTGATTCCAGAAACAGACCACCATCCTTGTCAACGGCAACACGTTCGATATTGTCAACCATAAGTATTGACATAAGGCACATTCTTCCGATAATCTTTTCATTACCTAATATTTCCGCTGCTTCCCACAGAAGCCATGAGCCTTCAATGTCGTGTCCGAACGAACAAATACCTTTGGATGCAGCCACTTCACTAAATGCTTCATCGAAGAAAATGCCAAAATGGCCATTTTCACGAATGATTTTATCAAGAAAAAGGTTCATCAGTTCGGTCAGTCGTAATTCTACTTTTGGATCTTTCCAAACTTTATACAATGCGGCCCATGCTTCCAGGACATGCAAATGGGTATTCATTGATTTTGGCTCATTGTTATCGGCCATTCGGTTCTCTCCGTAAATTTTCCAGTCGCGGGTAAAAGATTCAAGATAACCTATATTTTCAGGATCCTTGGTTTTATCCTCAAGCAGCATATAAAATCCCTGAATTTTCTGCATCACCGAATCTAAAGGACGGAATTCGTAATATTTACATAGCGCGTAAATTACAAAGGCCTGAGCATAAGTATGTTTGATCTCATTAGCAACCCGATTGTCGGCTGATAATTCCATATAATAGCCACCCCGTTCTTTGTCTTCAAAATCTTCGGTTACTACGCGGTAAGCTTTGTCGGCAATGGCAGCGTATTCCTCGTTGCCTTCAAGCATAGCTGCTGCTGAAAACGTCCATAAAATTCTGGCATTCAGTACACTGGTTTTATTTGCTGTCAGCACCGGATTTCCGTCCAGATCAACGGCTCCATAAAATCCATGACCATTTTTTTCGACTCCGTATTTCATCCAGTAGGGGAGGATATCTTCATGAAGTTCATTACTGAAAAAATCGCGGTACTGCTTCAATTCGTTTTTTATTTTTTCCATTTCAATGCTTATTTAAATTTAAATGTTTCAATCGAATTCTTTCCAATATTGAGGTTAAATATATTACCACCTTGACCGGTATTTTGACCATTATCTTCGATAAGATTGGTTTTCACCAGACCTTTTATCGCCGAGAACAGTCGTAATTCAATATTTTGATCAACCCCTTTCATCTCCACCATTCGTAATATCAAACTGTTATCTGTATCACTTTTCTTAAAAGCAGTGACTTTGACAAAAGGAGACGAAACTGAAATGAAGCTCAATTCTTCAGGAAGGATACCATTCTGCGGTTTATCTTTAAGAATGGCAGAAAGGGGGTGGTTCCCTTCAACTCCAAAATGATAACCATTTTCCCAACCCGAAGGATGGGTAGTAAAAGAGATTTTAAAATGGTGGCTACCTTTTTGATGATACCAGTTCCCCTCACCGTGACAGCTCTTATGCGAGGATAGTAAAATCCCTTGCAGAACCGGATAATCAACAGATTCACGGCCGGGATCAATCCAGTCGGCGACTGCAAGATTTGTTGAAATTGTAGTTCCAAAATTGGGTGAGCTTGCTGAAATAAAATTTTCAATCTCTCGCGGATTAATCTCTTTTGGCATTTGTCGGTAAGTCCCTTCCCAGCTCCAACCCATTGGTGATCTGTTCAATTCATCTTTTCCTACGTTCACTTTTCCCATTGGAACATCGTAAGTAACCTGTGAATCTTTCATATTTAAAGGGAAAGCAACTCTTAACTGGCGGTTGTGCTCACCTGGCCAGTCGGGGATATCGTATTCAAAATCTATTTTTTTCAGATAGTGATAAATGGTTATGACCTGTTTAACCTTGAAATTTCTCATAAGATATACAGATTCATAAGTCGCGCAAACAGGGCTATTGGAAGTTAGCGACCAGATTCCTGCTTTCATACTTAGCGATTCGAAATTCTCCATGTTGGTCGGGGTGATATGTATAAATTCACCGGCTCCATTTCCATTATAACCTAAACTCAGAAGGTCGCCTCCGGCATATTTTGTTGTATTAAGAACTTGTTTACCAAGCTCTTTATCGAAAAGTTTTGTTATTCCTCCGGAACCAAATTCGATGTTATAAAACTGATTTTCGTAATAATTGCTGTAAGCTTTTATTTGCTGAACAGATGGCGCAACTCCTTTTTTCAGATAAAATGTCTGATAACCGATTGAAGGAATATTGTCTGCTGCAAAACAGACAATTTTTTGAGTGCCCTCAAGTTTGATTTGAGAAGGAATTATCTTTCCTTTGGCATCGGTGACATACCAATCAACACCTTTTTTATCAGAAATATCAATACTTGCAACTCCATTCCGTTTCCACGACAAATCGTTGTAAACCAATATACTGTTTGAATTTTTAAGGTTCACTTTTGATGAAAGTTCCTGCAGCGATTCATTAAGAATTTTCTCACCGGTTGCATTTCCCTCCTCCAAAGATGCCTTGAAAATACTATCTGTAATTTCACCATGTTTACCTCCCCATCCATGATCGGGATATATTGATTTATACCACCCTAAATTCAATTCAACAGTTGGATAATCAGTTATATTACCTTTAACCATTCCATTAATGGTACTGAACATTTCGGCGGCAGGTAAACTGACTGATGCAGCTTTCTTTGCTTTTATAGCTTCATAATGTGCCGGACCATGGATATATAGCCATAGATCAGGTCTTTCGCCTGAAACAGAATCAATTTTTGCTTGCGGAACATCAATTTTTCCAAGAAATTCTTCAGACGTAGAGTGTTGTAATACTGGAATATCGAAACCTGAGTTTTTCGCAATTTCATTCCATTCGCTTATGATTTTACTGTAATCCTTCGGGCCGCCTGCATCGGTGCTGATTACAATCGCATAGTGAGGAGGGATATTCCGGCTCGAATAATATTCATTCCAGTTCTGCATTACTTTATTCAATTTTTGTAATGCAGTAATTGCGTCATCTTCAAAATAACGATATACGAGCAAAGACCAACCATAATTCCCGGGGCTGTAAGTAAGGATTTTAGAACCATTCGGACTATACCAATTATAAAAGCCCTCTTTCATACGACTGATAAACAGATATTTAATTCCTGCTTTTTCGAGTATCTGAGGGGATTGAATAGACCTCCCGGGGACATCAACGTTGTAAGCAGCGAGGGCATCCATTCCGGGCAGGTTATCTTTGATCCATTTTCGACCCAAATAAGTTTGTCTGATCAATTGTTCCCCCGATTCCAATCCTTCATAAGGTTGATTAAAAGTAGCACCCCACGTAAATTGTCCTTTCCTGAAAGCAGAGATAATTCGTTGCTTTTCAGATGGGACTTCATCAAGCACCTCCATCAGATTAAGTGTTTGTTCCATCTCAAATTTGAAGTCGGGATTTTTATCAATCAGATCCAAAGCCGGAATAACTATCTTATGAATACGTTCGATCCTACAGGAATCGGGGGTATTCATCCATGCAATATCCTGATGTGATGAGCAAATAATATGAATTGTCCCTTTTCCAAAGTATCCCCAATCAGAGGAAACCAATGGATTAAAAACCTGTTTTGCAAGAACCCTTTTGTTGGATTTTATGTTAGAGTAAAACACTAATTCCCCGGCTTTACATACCAAAGGAAGAAAAAGTTCAACAGTTCCTGAATCTGTTTTTGTAAAACTGAATTCCTTATCATTCAACGTAATCGCAAAATCCTGTCCCAACTCATTAACTTTTAGCCATGCTTTAGCAACAAGTTGACCGGCAATTGTCTGATATTGGTATGGTTTACAAAAGTTAATGGCAATTTCTTTTTGAGCTCTGACAATCTGAGTAATACAAATAGCGAACAAGAGGATAAACAGCTTTATTTTCTTCATAAGTTTATCCTGTTACTTATTATTAATATTATTGTCATAAAACAGATATTTTGCATGTTATATGTATTATTTTACAGCTTTTATTCTTAAAACAGTAAACGAACATGGCTTAAATTCATAAGCGAAAACTGACGAAAATTCACTGTATTTTTCCACTTTGGGTGATATTTTTAATGGTGCTTCAAAGGAATTTTCATCTTTCAAGGAACTTGCCGACAGAGTAATAATTTCTCCGTCAGGAGTTGTTTTGCTGCTGTTATTAATCTTTATGGATGAAAGCCACGGTGTTTCGTCAGCATTAACCACTTTAATAATAATTTCTCCTGATTTTTCATCATAACCGCTTATGGCAAACTGATGCAAAGGACTGATTGGTTTGTATTTGAGTATAAAAACTCCATCCATCCATAGTGAAATGTCTTCCGCAGACATCACTATTTTAATATCATACCATTTATCTTTTTCAATGGTCTGAGGAATCCGTTCGGAGATACTTCCTGCAGTTCTTCCTCTTTGCACCTTTTCCAAAGCAGTTTGGGTATTGCCCCAGCCACCTATATTGAATAGGAAACCTTTCTTATTCTGGTCGGTCATTCCAAAATAGATTAAAAAACCTTCGTCTCCTCCGGTTTTGCGTGCCTTGAGTTTATAGGTGTAATCTCCGTTGAACGGCTTATTCCAAATAAGCCCGGTCATGGTATTATCAGAGTTTTGGGATACAAGATTTTCCGTTATAGTCCATTCTTCGTTTAGTTTTAACCATTCCTGAATCGTAGGTTTTTCAATTTTCCCATCTGAAGAGGTTATTTCAAAATCTTTGTATTCAGTTTGTGTCTGCCATGTTCCAGCACCCACGCAGCCATCAGCCTCGAGTGCAACAGGTTGGAGAGGTCGGGGAGTTATTTCTGTTTGAAGATTGTATGCGGGTTTGTTTTCAGCCATCATTTTTTGCACATAGTATGATGAACGACCTACAACCTGCATATTATTTATCCAGATAAGGTTCACAGGCCAGGTACGGTCGTTACTGTTCTCAAAAAGTGGTGCATACGAAGCCATGGTTACCAGATCGCTGTTTCGTTCCATGCCTGTAATAAAGGCAGCTTCGCCAAGTGCAGCCAGCATATTACCACTTCCTACACCTTGATTAACTGCATATTCTCCAACATAAATTTTATAATCTCCCCGTGGTTGCTTGTCGAAGATATTGGCATTTTTAAAGAAAAAGTCGGGAGCCACATACCAGTGAGGATCAATCATATCTGTCTTTGCGATATTTTTAACCCCATTTCCCAGACCATGATTGGAAATAAGAGTCAGTTGCGGATATTTTGCTTTAATCGCGTTATAAAAAATGTTGAAACGCTGATCATAAACAGGTCCCCAGTTTTCGTTACCTATCTCAACATATTGTAGTTGAAATGGTTCAGGATGTCCGGCTTCTGCACGTTTTGCTCCCCACAATGTTGACTTATCACCAATTGCATACTCAATTGCATCAAGAACATCATTAATATAGAATTGCACATCACTCTCTTTACAGGCATCTCCGACACGTGCCTGACAACCCAAACCAATATTACAAACAAACATCCCTTTTGCTCCTACATCTTCGCAATACTGTAGAAACTCATGATAACCAAACCCGTAAGTATTGCGGTATCCCCAAGTGTCGTATTCGCCTGAACGGGTCATTGGGTCGCCAAGAGTTTTTTTCCATTCAACACGGTTGTTAAGAGTAATACCTTCAACAATACAACCACCCGGCCAACGAATAAAAGCCGGACGCAGGTCTGCAAGAAACTCAGCGACATCTTTTCGTAAGCCATTAGGACGATTTTTAAAGGTATTTTCAGGAAGCAGAGACACATAATCAACCCATATATTTCCCGGTTTATTGAAACAGATAGCCAATCTGGCTTTTGCATCGGTTGAATCAGGTATCAAAGTCATCTTATATTCATTCCATCCGGCATTTTTATTTATTTCGAAACGATTCTCTGCCAGTACTTTACCTGAAGAAGAGATTAGACGTGCAGTTGTTTCACCTTTATAATCCGAAGTGCGCAAATACAACCTCAAATTATAACGTTCGCGGCTCTTTACTCCCATACCCCAATATCCGAAATTTATCAACGACACTTCAGCGGCACTCTTGGGGATATTGATTTGCAGAGAGTTGGGAGTAGAAACATGGAGAGGATTAACCTTTGTCAATAGCATCTTTGCCTTAACTTCTCCCTTAGTTTCAAGCGACCATCCGGGACACTCTTCTTTGTTCCACCTGAAAGATCCATTGCTTGTTTTCCCTGAAAGATGGTTTTTGGCTGAAACAGGATGAAGTTTATTCTCTTTCACCGAATAGCCTTTCGGAAATTCTTTCTCTTCAAAGCTCCGGTTTTGCACCATTTCGGCATAAAGTCCTCCATCACCGGCATGATTGATTTCCTCAAAAAATACTCCATACATTGACGAAGGAATTTCAGCTCCCTTTTGAGCCATGTCAATAACAATCGCTCCATCTGTCTTAGGTTTTACACTGCACGAAACGATCAGAAATGATGCAAAAAAACTTAAAATCAAAAACTTTTTCATAGGATAAAATTTTGTAAATAGTTGATTAACTGATTTATAAATTAAATGAAATTTTTTTCCTTATTGAAAAACAACAGACTCTCCATAAGGTTTTGTAGCAATATGTTTGCTATCCTGAAAAATTGAAAAATCCCGTTTATTTATCTGAATAGTATAGGATTTTCCTTTGAATTTAAAATCGCGGAGTGTTGTCACACCTAAATCCTCGTGGGTATTGGGTGTAATGGTTAGTTGGTTCTTAGCGATATTTATTCCAAAAACACCGAATATGATTGCCTCCATTCCTGCCCCTGCCGATATTTCGTAAGGCATCGAAGAACGGTCTTGTACAGGAGCGTCTGTACGAGGATTTTGCGGTAAATAAGGGAAATAGTCTATGTAACGAATATTTCGTTTCAGCACGTCCCAACCCATCTCTGCGAATCCTTGTTTGTAAAGGTTTCGTGAGATGCGTCCAGGCATACCTGCATATTGTCCGCCACCGCCCCAGTCGGAATCAATTAAATCCCAATGGACACTGTCCTTTCTTGCAATTGAATATACGCCAAATTTCCCAAGAAAAACTCCTTCGCGCAGATGACTGACTAACTTATTAATCTGATTACCTGAAAGATATTCTGTTCCTAAAGCATCGAAAAGATGGTTAGTCCAAATAGACTCTTTTGTTCCGTCAGGATAAAGGTTGTCATACCAACCTTTCTTATCATTCCAAAGATATTTATTAATTAATCCCTTTAGTCTTTCAGCATCTTCGAAATAAACCTCATGGTTATTGTCCTTCAGCAATTCAGCCCAATCTGCCATTCGATATAATAAATGAACGGTTAAAACATTCACAATCGGCACTACATGATTATAACCATCTGTTCTTATCTCTATGATTTTCTGGGTATCATACCCAACATCAATTAGTCCAACCTTGTTTGTGTAGTTAGTTTTAAGCTCAGTGACCCAACGTTGCATCCATTGCCAGACTGTTGCATCTCCGGCTTTTGCGCTAAGAAGAGTGAAATCGCCGGTATGTCGCAGATAGGCTTCAATCATAATTTGCAGTGCGAAAGGTTCCTGAATATAGATATTTTCCCATTCAGCTCCCTTCCAGCTAACATAGGTTTTCTTCATTTTCACTTCGCGGAAATCTGTTAAAATTGCCTCTTTCAAACTTTTAGGATCGAGCATTGCAATAATATCGGAAGAATAGGAGGTATCCCAACTAATGGTAAAAGGCCAATACCCAACAGCCCAGAAAGGATTGGTGATGTAATTTGGATTTTCGTATCTGCTCATTAATACCGATAACAGGCATCGGTAATAGTATTCCTCCAGTTTTTTATTTGAACTTTCTAATTTAGGAACGTTTTCATAAGCCCATTTCAATTTTTCCCGTGTCACCTGTTCAGCCTGCTTCATGCGAAGTGCAATATCTTTCTGAAAAATATCAGGAGCTTTTTTATTTGCCTTATAAAACTTTACTGAAAAATAAGCAGTTATGTATTCTCCTGGTGGCAGTGTCAGGTCAAAACCCTTGTCGCTTATAGTTGTAATATCAGAAGAGACTCTCGCATGCATTTGCTCACTGCCCAAGGTAAAGGCATCAATTTGGCGGGCACTGTCAGCACCTTTAATGCCGTCAAAAATCATTTGTCTGGCAATTTGTTGAGGGATAAGGGTCAGTTTTAATGGCTTTTCCTTCCTGTTTTTGAGGGTGATTTTCAGAAATACTTCGTCATCACTGCTTGAGACGCTCATGTAACTGCTGATTGAAAAGCTACACCATTTACCGGCAATCTCCTTATGGAATGTTCCTGTTCTGAAATAAGAGTTTGGTTGCCATTTTTCATCCTGAGTGACCATCATATATGGGGAATTTGGTCTGAAATTAGCTGCGAGCGGATCGCTCTCCTTTCCTTCATTGATCCATTTATCCCATATCACCGGAACATCATCCCTGACTGTTATCCCTGTGTTATTATCGTGAAAATTCAAATTAAAAGTATATGAAGGAGCAATAATGGGTAAAAACTGAACGTTTGTGAAACTTGTGATGCTATATTGACGCGGACAAACAAAACCACGGTAATTGATTAACAATGTCTGATAATCATCGAACTGCATTTGCGACCTTTCCATGGAGTAATATTCAGGGTCTGACGGTGTTATTGGTTGAAGAATTAAACCACTCTGGGCTAAACCATTCATTGATAAGCCGATGATAAGTAAAATTGAAACTACAATATTCTTTGCTCCCATTATATTTATTATTAAGAATAAATTCTTGCAGATTGCCTGAAGTCAGGCGACAATATAGGGTTTTTTCTTTTACAAAAAACTTTCTTTTGATCTTACTACCTATACTTTCCAAATTCATTGACCAGCTCTGAAACACGTTTTACTCTGCTTTCAAGTCCATCAGGAGGCACCTGATCGGCCACACCAAGAACATAACGCGGCTCTTCAATCATTAGGTTAAGTAAATATTTAACATGACGGTCAAATTCATAGTCGCTTACTATCGGAGTAAAATAAACTCCCGGTATTCCTCCCCAGAGGATGCTTTTTGAATTACCACAAATTCCGGCAAGATCCTCAAATTTTAAATCACCTACAGGATAAGGAGTTAAAGCTTCAAGGACAGAGAACCCAACAGCCGCTTCGTTCTGCAACAATCCTCCGAGTGTGCCGTCAATATGAATAAAAGAATATTTACCGGCTTCCTTAATTTTAGATGTCCATTCTTTTTGATAGTCATACATATACATTTTAAAAAGATCGGGTCCTACCATTTCAGATGAAAGATTTTCAGGAATCATCAACACTTCAGCAGGACTATCCACAGCAATTTGTGCCGCCTTATCGAAGGCTTTTTTCATTGTGTCGAGCAGCTCCTGAAATTCGTCAGGCATGGTCAATGCAGCCATCGTGACTGCCATAACACC
>CAILKW010000393.1 GCA_903834845.1 uncultured Bacteroidia bacterium
ACTCATTCCTATACCGTTGTCTTTAATAACTATTTGGATACTTTTGTTTCCGTTAGGTTTTGCCGAAATGATCACTTTCCCTCCTTTATGTGTAAATTTTACTGCATTTGAAACAAGATTTCTGGTTACTGTTTGAATCATAGCATTATCCGCAAAAACCAAAAGATCAGATGAAATATCTGAAACTATTTCAATGTTCTTGCTTCTGGCAGATACCCGAACCATTTCTAAGCCTTCATTTATAATGAATTGCAAATGAACTATTTCCTGATTAAAAGGAATTAATCCCTGTTGAATCCGAGCCCAATGTAATAGGTTTTCGAGCAAACGGAACAGATTAGTTGCTGAACTTCTCATATTCACCGCAATATCCCGTACCTCGTGCATCGTCAAACTCGATAATTCTTCAACCATTATTTGTGTCAATCCCAAGAAAGCACTGAACGGACTTCGCAAGTCATGAGCAATAATAGAGAAAAACTTGTCTTTAGTGGCATTTGCAACAATAAGTTGTTCGTTTTTACGTTTAATTTCCCTATCCGCTATTATCAGTTCGGTAATATCAGTTGCTGTTACCAGACATTGCTCACCATTTTCGGAAGAAATACCTTTAAGATGAACATACATTGGCTGGTTACCATTTGTTGAAAGCGTTACTTCACAAGATGCTTTTGTCTTGAAGCTAAATACCTCGTCAATAAACCGATTGAACATAGGTTTTGCATCATCAGAAACAAAAAAGCCAAACCGACTTCCTCTTAAAAGAGAACGGCCTGATCCTAACATTTGAGAACCACTGAAGTTTAATTCAATGATATCTCCCTCTTTTGAAAGTGTAAAATAACCAGATGGTGCAAAATCATATAATTCGGCATATTTTTCGGCAGCAATTACTGCATGCTCTTTTGCCAGCCTAAGCTCATCATTTTGCATTTCCAGTTCAATCTGGTGAACTTCAAGCTCGTGAATAAGTTTAGACGTATCGGTTTCTGTGGTGGAGACAAGGCATGCCTTGGCTCTACGTCCTTTCAGACATTCTTCAGCCTTTTGGCGAAGAATTTTATCATTTTCTAATTTACCCCCCCCCCCATTTTTCATAAATATATAATTTGTTAAAACATAAAGATTCAACAACACATTCAATAAAAAAAGACTGGAAATTCAAAAGGTTATTGCGATTTCCGGAATTTTAGGCTATTCTTAATTCGGTAAAAGTAAATAAAATAAAATCAATTATATCGAATTATTGAATTTATTTTACTCCTTAAAATAAATCCTTTTTACGCGCTGGCCAACCGAAGTAAGAATTTCGTAAGGAATTGTACCCAAAGTTGCGGCAATTTCACTTACAGGCATTTCTTCGCCAAAAATAATGGCTCTTTCACCTTCACTTGCTCTAATTCCAGTAATATCAACCATGCACATATCCATACAAATTGTTCCTATTATAGGAACTTTCGATCTACCAATCAATACTTTTCCAACACCATTACTTAATTTTCGGTTAAGTCCATCGGCATAACCTATTGGTAATATCGCAATAGTAAGCGATTTATCTGCAATACCTCTTCTTCCGTAACCAATTGTTTCACCGGCCTCAACAGTCCTGATCTGTGAAATAGTAGTTTTAAGTGTGGCAACATTGCGCAATTCATTTTGGCAATTTGGACTAACTCCGTAAAGACCAATCCCAAGCCGAACCATATTAAGCTCCATTTCCGGAAAACGCTCAATACCCGATGAATTCAAAATATGTCTTAAAATATTATAATTAAATTGGCTGATAATGATATTGCAATATTCATCGAATCGTTTGAATTGCAATTGAGTAAACTGATCATTACTCGGATCGTCACTTACCGCCAGATGTGAAAACACCGAACGAACATACATTGTGTTGCTATCCAGTATATATTCTGCTACCCTGTTCAACTCCGCAGTATTGTCGAAGCCGAGTCGTTTCATTCCTGTATCTACTTTCAGGTGAACAGGAAAATTCGTTACGGCATTTCTTCGTAAAGCCTCATCAAATTTCTGAAGCAATTCAAAACGGTAAATATTAGGTTCCAAACGATTTTCGATCATTGAATCAAAAGAGTGTTCTTCGGGATTCATCACAACAATCGGAATTTCTATTCCGTTAGTACGCAGCTCTATACCTTCATCGGCAATTGCAACTGCCAAATAATCAATTCTCATGTATTGTAAAATTTTCGCAACTTCCACTGAACCTGTTCCATAAGAAAAAGCTTTGACCATGGCCATTATCTTGGTTGATGGTCGTAGCTTTTCGCGGTAGAAGTTGAGGTTAAAAACCATTGCATCCAAATCAATCTCCATAACGGTTTGATGCGCTTTTTCCTGAAGTACCGCGGTTATTCTGTCGAAGCGAAATTGACGGGCTCCTTTTAGTAATATCACCTCATGATTAAAATCGCTCTCTTTGAAATGAAGAAGAAACTCTTCTGAAGAAGGGTAAAAAATCTTTGCAGATGTGATGAACATCTCACTAAACCGGCTGATTTCCCGACCAATGCCGATTATCTTGTCTATATGACGAAGATTAATATAATCGGTAATTTCGCGGTAAAGAATTTCGGAATTCTCACCCGTTTGTAAAATATCGGAAATTATAACTGTACAGCTTTTTTTACGGTTTTCGGATTGTTGATCAATGAAATCCAATGCATTAATGAGTGATGCAGTGTCAGAATTGTAGGAGTCGTTAATTAGGGTGCAATTATTAATTCCTTTCTTCATCTCAAGCCGCATGGCAACAGGAGTAATTTTCAAAAACTTGTCTCGATATAAATCAGAATTACAATCTATTGCAAGTAAATAAGCCCAACAATGAATACTATTTTCAATACTGGCATCGTCAGTAAAGGGAATTGTAATTGCGATTTTTACTGATTGATGTATTGCTTCGATCAGTGTTGATTCGACATACTTCGCTTTTCTTACAACAAATAAATCTGCCGAATTATCATTTGATGACCAACTGAATAATTTTGGGTTTTTATTAAAATTTGCCTGATTTATTGCCTGATAAAGTAACTTAAAATCTTTGCAGTAAACTAATAGAGTAGAGTTGATAAACAATCTAACCTTTTCTTTTACAAGGTCTTCTATCGAAACAAAATTCTCAAGATGGGCTTTCCCAAGATGGGTGAATATTCCATGATCAGGATGCAAAATCGCTTCAAGTTTTTCCATCTCATTAGGTTTGGAAATCCCTGCCTCAAAAATTGCAAGGTCAAACCTTGTATCCATTAACCAAACCGACAATGGGTTACCGATTTGGGAATTGTAACTGCGGGGACTTCGGATAATCCTTAATTCGGGATTTAATAATTCACTTAGCCACTCTTTTACAATAGTTTTGCCATTACTTCCGGTAATTCCAACCACAGGATAAGTAAATCTGCTACGATGGAAGGCAGCAAGTTTTTGCAGGGCAGCAAGTGAACTTTTGACTAAAATAAATTGAGCAGTGGAGTTTCTTTGGGTTAGTGCAGGTAATTCTTCGACAACAAATGAAGATACATCTCTGTCAATAGCATCATCAATAAAAAGGTGACCATCATTCCGATCGCTTTTAAACGCGAAGAAAAGCGTCTCTTTACCTGAAAGAATTGTGCGACTGTCGAACGATAAAAACCGGATGTGTTGGACAGGAGAATTTGTCGGGCCAAATAATTGACCATCAATAATTGCAACAATCTCACTCAGTGAATATGGAATCATGGTTTAGTACAACTTATTATTCAAAAAATTTAAAGTCAAACAGCTATTTCTTCAATCGGGGAATCCTTGACCTAAGTCGAAAAAACATTCACGACAAAGAGGTTCATATTCTCCTTTTTCGCCAAGAACAACTAATTTTTCCTTATCAGAAAGTCGGTGACTAAAATGGGCAAGATTTCCACAACGCATACATATTGCATGGACTTTTGTAACATATTCGGCACTCGCCATTAGTCCCGGCATCGGCCCGAACGGTTTCCCTCTGAAATCCATATCAAGTCCGGCAACAATAACACGTATTCCCATATCTGACAGTTTATTGCAAATATCAATTAAACCAAAATCAAAAAACTGCGCTTCGTCAATACCTACGACATCAACATTTCCGGCTAAGAGTAAAATCGTTGCCGAATTTTCAACAGCCGTGGAACGAATGGCATTTTCATTATGAGATACCACCTCTGTCACTGAATATCTGACATCAATGCTGGGTTTAAAAATTTCGACTTTTTGTCGTGCGATTTCGGCACGGCGTAACCTTCGGATCAATTCTTCGGTTTTACCCGAGAACATTGATCCTGCGATCACTTCGATCCATCCGCGCTTGCGGTTGTTTGGGAGATTGCTTTCTATAAACATTGAGCAAAAATAACCAAAATAATTAACTGCTTTTAGTATTTTTACTTCGAAATATAAAACAGATGGAAGCAAAAAAACTACTTAGGTTAATTAAGGACGATATTACACATCTTGAGGAGATTACGGGTGAATTCAATATTGAATTGCCGCCTTCGTCTGAAGAGGTTGAGTTGGCAATAGTCCGGGCAAAGGCACTGCTAAGAGAACTGGAATTATTCTCGAAAATCAAATTTGTTGATTCAAAAACCAACGATTATGAACCAACACCCATAATAATTCCGGAAAAAAAGGAGCTTTTTTCTGAGGAGGAAGCCGACTTTAAGGAACTGCATGCTATTGAACAATTGCATTTAATTGAATTGGCTAAAGCTCCAATTACCACAACATCTGCGGAAATACTCCATACAGTTCAAGCTGAACCTGTTGAAATTCTTATAGATGTCATAAATACAGTTATTGAAGACAAGGAAGAAGTTATAATTGATATTCAAGCCCCTACTGAAGAAGAAACCACCAAAAATGAAATCCAAATAATCCCGGTTATTTCGGATATTTCGGAACTTAAAGAGGAAGTATTAACCGAAAAGCCAATTGAAGTCAAGAAAACTCTGAATGAGACTTTGGGTGAATCGCATCAATTGGTAAATGATATTCTTTCGCCTGAAAAAACTGAATCCGGATACCAACTTATACCTATTAATAGTATTTGGGATGGTATTGGCATTAATGACAGGTTTCTCTTCATTCGCGAATTATTTGCAAATAGCAGTGCAAAGTTCGAAAATACCATTGCTATACTTGATAAACTATCAACAATTCAGGAAGCAGTCAGTTATTTGAAAGATAATTTCAAATGGAACAAAACTGAAACCAGTCAGAAATTTCTGATTTTGGTTAAACGCAGATTTACAAAATAGCCGATGGGAAAATTATTTATTGTACCAACTCCGATTGGAAATCTCGAAGATATAACCATCAGAGCTATCCGTATTTTAAAGGAGGTTGATTTTATTTTGGCCGAAGATACCCGCACTTCGGCAGTATTACTCAAACACTACAATATTACTACCCGTCTTGCGTCTCATCACAAATTTAACGAACACAAAACTGTAGAACATATTGCAGATCAAATTCTTGCAGGCCGGGATATAGCTTTAATCTCCGATGCAGGCACACCATCAATTTCAGATCCTGGATTTTTACTGACGCGCACTTGCCTTAACATGGGTGTCGAAGTAGAATGTCTTCCCGGGGCTACTGCTTTTGTTCCGGCTTTGGTCAATTCAGGCTTCCCAAGTGACAGGTTTTGTTTTGAAGGTTTTTTACCCCAAAAGAAAGGGAGGCAAAAAAAGTTAAAGGAATTGGTTGACGAAACCCGAACAATGATTTTTTACGAATCACCTTTCAGGTTGGTAAAGGCTCTTGAGCAGTTCTTGGAATATTTTGGATCCGAACGAAAAGTATCTGTTTCACGCGAACTGTCCAAACTGTTTGAGGAGAATTTTCAGGGCACGGTAGCTGAAGTATTGGCTCACTTTCAGTCGAAAACAGTAAAAGGCGAAATTGTAATAGTCCTTGAGGGCAAACCAAACTCTAAATCGAAAGATAAAGAAGAAGATGATGATTAAAAACTTTGTGCAACTTAGTGACTTAGAGACTTTGTGGCAATTTTATTACTTGAATTGGATGGGTTTATATCCGCCACAAAGTAATCGGAAGTAGCGAAACTACAACTTCAAAACAGATAACTTTGAAAAGTTAAACGCATTATATTTCAAAAGACCTCAGCGAGGTCGTATGTTTATAGAAAATTTAAAAAAATTTGAGGATTCGACTCCGCCGGAGTCGCCCGTATCTATTCCCAATCTGTTTCTATAAATATGCAAACCCTCTGGGTTTGAAAAATTTATTACCTTAATTATCTATAAGATACGAAGAGAGGCACGAAGACACAAAGGTTCACAAAGAAATAATAAAAAAATCAATCAATAAATGACAAAAAAAAAATATACACACCTGTTTTTCGATCTCGACAATACAATCTGGGACTTTAATTCCAACTCTTTTGATGCTCTCTATATCGCTTTGCAAAAGCTTCAATTACTTGAAGTTGTAGGTCCTTACCCTGTTTTTTTTAATGTTTACCGCGAAGTTAACGAAAGATTATGGGAACTCTACCGACAAGGGTTAATGACCAAAAAGGTTTTAAGCATCCAACGGTTCGAAGAGTCGTTTGAGAAGAACGGCACCCCATTAATTGTTGGTGGCGGAGTAGTAAATGATGCCTATCTTTCGGAGATGCCTTTGCAGACTAAACTTGTGGACGGGGCACGCAATGTTCTGGATTACCTTCATGGCAGTTACGAAATAGCCATTATTACCAACGGTTTTAAGGAGGTACAATACGACAAAATTCACAAATCAGAGTTATCGAAATATTTTCGTAAAATATTCATATCAGAAGAGATAGGTGCTCAAAAACCAGGTAAAGAAATTTTCGAATACGCCATAAAGTCAATGAATGCCCCAAAAAAAAGCTCACTAATGATTGGCGATTCATGGGAAGCCGATATTGTAGGAGCAATGAACTTTGGAATAGACCATGTCTATTTCAATCCAAAAATGAATAACAATGAAGGATTAGGTAGTTTTTTTGATACCGGAGATCAAAAAATAAATGATATACTGACAACCATTACTGATTTACAAGAATATAAGCCGAATACTATTATCAAAAAAGGTTTACATATTTCATTAATTAACGATCTTAATCAGTTAATTGGTATTTTATAGAACATATTAGTCTTCAACCTACAAAAAAATATCTTTGATTTATTTGTAAGATTAAACAATTATTAACATCTTTGCGTTTTACATTTATTGGCTGCAACAAAATTTGACATAATAGCATTAAAGTGGCTTGGCGGAGCTTCTTTTGAAAGATTAGTTTTTATAGCCATTTCGATTTGGCTAATAATTCGAAGTCTTTGATATTTTGTTGGTTATTGTAATCCCATTTATTTTTATTAAACATTAAATTTTAGTCTATGAAGAAAATTTCGCTGTTGCTTGCTTTTCTGTGGTTCATAGGATTGCAAGTTGTTTTTGCACAGACCCGAGAGCTCTCGGGGGTTGTGACTTCCAGTGAAGAGGGAAGTTCAATTCCCGGAGTTGCTGTCACTGTAAAAGGGACAACTTTAGGAACAATTACAGACATGGAGGGGAAGTTTACCTTAAAAGTTCCACTTGATGCAAAAGTATTGATGTTCTCATTTGTAGGAATGGCTTCTCAGGAAGTATCCATTACAAATTCAAAAAGTTATGCGATCAAAATGCTTCCTGATATGGTTGGAATCCAGGAGGTAATTGTCACAAGTGCTTATGGAATTAGGAGGGCTCCTAAAAGTTCTTCCGCATTAAATCAGGTTGTTGGTGGTGATAAACTTGCAGTAGTTCGCCAGACCAACGTAAATAACGCCCTTGCAGGTAAAGTATCCGGGATTCAGTTCCAAGGTCAATCTGCTGCTGCTCTAGGTCGTACAGGTAATATTCGTTTACGTGGAGACGGTGGTTTTGGAACCGGTAACGGCGTGCTTTACGTTGTTGACGGAACAATATTGCCAAATTCTAATGACATTAATATGGACGACATTGAAGACATCAGTGTTCTTTCAGGCCCAAGTGCCGCTGCCATACTTGGTTCACAGGGTGCGAATGGTGCAATAATTATAACAACAAAAAAGGCAAAGATGAATGGAAGTAAATCGATGAATATCGAATTGAATTCTGGTGTTCTTACATCTTCTGTTTATGTTCTGCCTAACTACCAAAACGATTATGCTGGTGGTAACGTTCAGGACATGTACCGTTATAGCTACAAATCAACCGATCCGGCTGAGTGGAAGTCGCTTGATGGCAAGTACTATCCTGATTATTCTGATGATGCCAGTTGGGGTCCAAGAATGGCAGGTCAGGAATATATCCCGTGGTATTCATGGTATCCAGGAAGCAAGTACACCGGGACTACGGCTGCTCTCACTCCACAGCCTACTAACTCAAGAGATTTCTTCAATAAAGGTACAACACTGAATAACAGCATTTCAGTATCTAAAATTGCTGATGGGTTTAATTTTCGTGCTATTCTTAGTAATGTTGATGTTAAAGGGTTACTTCCGGGAACGAGTTTAAATAAAACAACTTTTACAGTAAAAACCACTTACGACATCTCTAAAAAACTGACCTTAGGAGCCAATGTAAATTTCTTTACTACCTCCATAAATGGTGAATTCGATGATGGTTACTCCAACCAGTCAACCGGTTCATTCAACCAATGGTTTCACAGAGACCTCGACATGAATAAGTTAAGGGAATTAAAAGACCTCAGAACTCCGGATGGAATCTGGGCCAGCTGGAATCACCCTAATCCAACATCCTATACTGCGGCCAATCCTAAGAGTTTTTATGGAGGCAACTATTGGTATAACTTCTATAAATGGTTCGATCTTGTCAAATTGCCTTCAAGAGGTGACCGTTTATTTGGTGATGTTTCTTTGAACTATAAAATTATTGACGGTCTTTCAATTAAGGCTACCTATCGCCGTCAGCAAAACAATACCTGGTCTGAACAGATGTATAGTACTGATTTGTATGATAGCGGACTCCAGACATTCAGCAACTCGCCAGAAGCAAAAGGATTCTACAGGTCAGAAACTACCTATTCAAACCGCGAAAACTTTGAAACTTTGGCTTCATTCACAAGAACTTTCAACAGTTTTAAACTGAATGCCAATGCCGGAACCGACTTTTTCAGTTCGGTTTACAAGCTCAATAGAGCTCAAACAGTAAATGGATTTAGTATAAAAAACCTTTTTCTGATATCCAATTCAAAGGATCAGCCACTTATTGCAAATGCTAGGGAAAAGGAAAAGTCAAGAGCTGCTTTTGTTCGTGCGGATGTTGGTTACAAGGATTTCCTTTTTGGAGAATTCACACTGAGGAACGACTGGTACTCCGTTCTTCCTTCTGATAACAATTCCATTATGTCGAAATCTTTCGGTGGTTCATTTGTGTTCAGCGACATTGTGAAACTTCCATGGCTTGATTTCGGAAAAGTTCGTGCTTCATGGGGCGAAATTCCTACAACAATTGGTATCTATTCTTATCCTGGATTTGCTTATGGTGTAGGAGCATTTCAGTGGAATGGAAATTTCTTAATGGGTACTCCCGACCAGTTGGTTGATCCAAATATCAGGGGAGCTGTGAAAACACAAAAGGAAATAGGTTTGGAATTAAGATTTTT
Source organism: uncultured Bacteroidia bacterium (assembly GCA_903834845.1). Classification (GTDB taxonomy): domain Bacteria; phylum Bacteroidota; class Bacteroidia; order Bacteroidales; family Prolixibacteraceae; genus JAAFHB01. The sequence goes on from CAILKW010000393.1 coordinate 9,686, forward strand.
TAAGAGTAAAGTTGGACTCACGGCAACTTACTGGGATGGCTCAGAAAATGATATTCCTTATGCCATATCTATTGCAAACTATAGTGGATTTGGCTCGAAATACTTGAATACCGGTCAGATTAAGAAACAAGGTATTGACCTTGCTCTAAGTTTAAAGCCTATCACGACTGCCAATTTTTCATGGGACTTTAATGCAACATTTGCTTACCTATTGAAAATGGATGTTGTTAAAATCGCTGAAGGAGTTGACAGATTTACTGTTCAGGGACAATGGACTAATGCTGATGGTTCATCCAGAAGTAATACGCCGGTGATGGTTCATGCGGTTGGAAGACCCTGGGGTGAACTTTATGGTGCTGGTATATCCAAAGACTCGATTTCAGGCTTACCTTTATTGAATGCATCAGGGGCCTATATTTCAAATCCAAATACCTATTTTGGAAACGTTTTGCCAAAAGTTACCGGTGGTGTACAAAATACCTTTAAAGTAATGAAAGACTTTACTGTAGTGATGAACTTCGACTATCAGTTTGGCGGTAAATTCTTCTCCCTATCTGATATGTGGGGTACATATTCCGGTTTGACCGCAAAAACATCTGGTTTGAATGATAAAGGAATACCTATTCGCGATCCTGTTGCTGATGGTGGCGGTGTTCATGTTTTCGGTGTTGATTCAAAGACACTTAAACCAGTTGACTACTATGTGGATGGTCAGGTTTATTGGCACAGTACTTATGACAATCAATATTACGATGACTTCGTTCATGATCTTACTTTTGTTAAAATGCGCGAATTGAGCATAGGCTACGACTTACCAGTTGCTAAAATTGGTTTGAAAAAATATGTACAAGGTGTAACTGTTTCTGTTTATGCACAGAATCTTTGGCTAATTTATGCCAAAACCAAAGACTTTGATCCCTCTGAGATCTCACGTGCCGGTGGCGAAACAGGCCAATTACCAGGAGTTCGTTCATTTGGTACAAATATTAAAATCAACTTCTAGTATTGACTTTAAAAACTATAATATTTTAAAAGATGAAAAAATCATTTTACAAAATAGGAACTCTTGCCTTAGTGATGGTTCTGATGAATTTAGGCTGTAGTAAACTGGAAGATTTCGGTACCACCAATGTTAACCCTGCAGCAACCAACACACCTATTACTTCAGCTTTACTAACGAATGTACTGTCTGGAATTGGAAGTTACGCAGGTTCTACTGGTCAAGCACCATCGGCCTTATACTGTCAGTATTTTTCCGAAACCCAATATCCGGACGTATCTTGTTATGCTGCTCAGACAATCAGTCCAATGGGAATTTATTCAGGAGCGTTGTATGACCTTCAGAATATAATAATCAGTAACACAGATGAAGCTACCAAAGCTACTGCAGCATTAAATGGTGCTAATGCCAACCAGATTGCCATTGCACGTATTCTAAAAGCGTATATATTTTGGACAACCACCGATAAATGGGGTGATATTCCTTATTCAGAGGCACTTAAAGGCAATCCAAATGTGGCTTTCGACACACAGGAATCAATCTATAAAGATATGATCAAAGAATTAACAGAAGCTGTGGCTCAGTTCGCCGTTGGAGCTCCCATAGCAGGTGATCTTGCCTATGCAGGAGATATTGCAAAATGGAAGAAACTGGCAAATTCTATGCGTATGTTGATGTCGTTACGGCTTTCAAAAAAATATCCTGCGGCAACCGATTATGCTGCAACTCAATTTAAAGCTGCATTAGCAGATGGTGCTGGTTCGATTGCTTCGAATGCAGACAACTTTAAGTTAGTTTATCCGGGTGGAAACTTTAAGAATCCATTTTATAACATGTTCGATGGACGAAGAGATTACGGTGAAAGTGAAACAATGACATCTCTTTTAAGTAGTTTAGGCAACGATGCCCGGCAGTCTGTTTTTGGAGCTACAGTCTCGGGCGCAGCCTCTTCAAAAGGAGTCCCTTACGGACGATCACGTACTTTTGTTGATCCATGGTGTGGTGCCAATCCAGATTATGCCTATGTATTAGTCCCTACCTGGCGTGCAGAGACCTCACCCATTTTTATTGTAAAGGCTGCGAGTGTCCTATTGGCACGAGCTGAAGCTGCCGACAAAGGTTGGACAACTGAGTCAACAGCAACCTTATATACAAATGGTATTAATGCCTCATTCGAACAATGGGGTCTTGCATTACCTGCTGCTACATATTTTGCCAATGTAAATGTTGCGCTGGGTGCTGCAGGTACAAACCTTACCCAAATTGCCAAACAGCAATATGTGGCTTATTATCCCGATGGTATTCAGGGTTGGGCTAACTGGAGAAGGACTGGCATTCCCGCTTTAACGCCTGCTCCTGATGGAACAAACGTACCGAAAGTGATTCCACGCAGATTTATGTATGGCTCTTCTGATTATAGTCTTGCTAAGACCGGTGTTACTGCAGCTATAGCAAGATTAACCGGAGGTGATAAAATGGATTCCAAAGTATGGTGGGATCAGTAGTATTAACTGTAAAATTTAAAAAATAGAAAATATGAAAACACTTTGTAAAATTTGTGCCTCAGTTTGTGTTTTGCTGATTGCCTTGGTTGCTGTTTCGTGTTATCCGGAACAGGAGTCTATGGGTGATGTAGGTCAATCACTTATCAGGTATACACCTGGAGATCAATTCGCTTTAATGGCTATCAGCCCTCTTGCAGTACCTCAGAATATTGATTTGATAAGTTTTAAAAGAGATGTTGCTAATTCAACAGCTTTAAACCAAAGCACTTCAGTCGTTATGACGCTTGATGCAGATGGCTCACTTATTAAAAAGTATAATGCCGCTAATGGTACAGATTTTATCGCCATGCCAACCGACAAGTATTCAATATCACCTGCAGTCGCAAGTGGTAAAGTGTCCTTTACATTTGGTCCTGGCGGTATTGAAAAGACAATCGTTGTCACTGTGCCTAATGCATCAAGTTTTGATTTTTCCAAATCATATATGCTTGCTTTTAAAGTTACTATTTCCGGCGAAGGTACTTTTAGTAAGAGTGTGAGCGATACAATCTACCGCCAGATCATGGCTACCAACAGATTGGATGGCCAATATAATGTTACCGGTACATTGGTTGACCTTGCTATTGGAACTATTACAGGCAACTACCCGATGACGGTAAATTTAGTCACTACCGGTGAACATCAGGTGAGGTTTGAAGAACCTGCTGCTGATCCATGGGGTAGCGTAATTTTCCATTCAATAATGAGTGGAGGTGCCATGAGCGTTTATGGTTCTTTTGGTCTTGTTGTTACTTTTGATGCCTCAAATAAGGCTGTGTCTATAGTGAATTATTACGGTCAGCCAGCTGGTAATACCCGCAGTGCTGAACTTGATCCATCAGGGGTGAACAAGTATGATCCTGTTACAAAGACGATTAAGATAAAATATTTTATGAAACAACCTTCTGTCGTCCCAATAGCCCCAAATATCAGAACTACTTTTGATGAAACTTGGACATATAACAAATCAAGGTTTGAAAAATAAAGGTTAATAAAATTAAAAAGAGGCTGTCTCATGGAGTTCAGCCTCTTTTTTTTCCAAAGGAATGTTTAGATTTGAGAAATCCACAAAGAATTTTTTTATAACTGACATTATGAGACTAAATTACAATCAAATTAAACTGTGCATTACCATTATTGCTTCAATATCGTTTTTTTTCTCATCCGGAATTTCGGGGCAAACGAATTCTGCAAAGCCTTACCCTCAACTCCTTTTCCCCAATTTTGCTAAAAGTATAATAAAAATGAAATCAGGAAAAACTTTTTCCACAGTGCTTAACTATAATATGGTGGATGAAGAGATGGTTTTTGATCAGAATGGCGTTTACATGGTTTTGGATAAGCCTAATGAAATTGACACAGTTTTCTTGCAAAACCGTAAATTTATACCTGTTGAAAAAGCCTTTTATGAGGTTTTGGTTACAGGCTCTGTTTCTTTGTATATTCAACACAAATGCCGTTGGTCTGCTGTTGCAAGTAAGTCTGCTTATGGTATGACATCGCAAACGAATGCCTCAAATTCTGTTTCCACCGTGCACAGCGGAAATCAGGTACGCAATTTAGAGGTGCCAGATAATTTAACGGTTTCACCAGCAAATATTTACTGGATAAAAATCAAAAACGAGATGCATAAATTCACTTCAGAAAGGCAATTGCTCAAATTGTTGCCCGAAATTGAAAACGATTTGAAAGACTTCATTAAAAAGAACAATTTAAACCTCAGAAAAGATGAAGATGCGTTACGGATTGGACTGTTTTGTAACCAAAAACTAAAATAAATCTTCTTTCGAGAATGAATAGCCGGATTTCTTTGATCATTATCAATCCGATTGTGACTATTGAAATCCGGCTAATCTTTTAAATTAACCATTTCTTTCAGACAAAAATAATCGTATTTGGTTTGATATGAAGCAAGCTCTTTGTTTCAATTAAAATCCTCTCTAAACTTTTAACTCATTTGAAAAGTTAAAATTTAATTTATAATCATTCTATATATATTGTATCGATTTATTTCACTGCTGTGCAATAACCTAAATATCAATCAAATATAATATATCAATAACAAAGATCATATATAAAGCATGACTTTTGTCATAATAGATGATGCGTTAAAAGGCAACTACATAAAGTCGTAAAGTTGATATAAACTTTCAAATTAATATATTTGCGTTTAATAATACATTTTAACTTTAAAGTATAAGTCTATGAAGAAAATTTCGCTGTTGCTTGCTTTTCTGGGGTTTATAGGATTGCAAGTCGTTTTTGCACAGACCCGAGAGCTCTCTGGGCTTGTGACTTCCGGCGAAGATGGAAGTTCCATTCCTGGAGCCTCTGTCATCGTAAAAGGTACAACGCTGGGAACTGTTACGGATATGGATGGAAAGTTTACCTTAAAGGTACCTGTAAGTGCCAAGGTATTGATGGTCTCTTTTGTGGGTTATATCACGGCAGAAGTACCTGTTACCAGTACAAATACCTATTCTGTCAAATTGAAATCCGAGTTTATTTCTGTTGATGAGGTAGTTGTTACTGCTATGGGGATGACAAGTGAGAAAAAGAGCTTGGGCTATTCTGTTCAGAAAGTTGGTTCTGATGTTTTGGCAACAAAACCAAATTCGGATATAGTCAACTCACTGGCAGGCAGAACATCAGGTGTCCAAATTACCAGTTCTGCAGGGGATGCAGGTGCCTCAACTTTCATGACCATCCGGGGTGCTTCTTCCATAACAGGCAATAACCAGCCTTTGTTCGTTGTCAACGGAATGCCAATTATTTCCGGCGGTGGTTCCAGTGGAGTTGATGGTGTGACTACATCCAGCCGTTCAATTGACCTGAACCCTGAAGACATTGAATCAATTACCGTTTTAAAAGGTGGTGCAGCGACAGCCCTTTATGGCCTTAGGGCTGCCAATGGAGTATTGATCATTACGACCAAAAGCGGTAAAAATTTAACTAACAAAAAGATTGAATTCCATACCTCTTTTGGATTTGATCAAATTTCGCAAACTCAGGAACGGCAAACGAAATTTGCTCAAGGTGCCGATGGCATCTGGGCGAGTGGAAATACCTTCTCATGGGGACCAAAAATTTCCGAACTTGAGTACGATGGAGACAAAACCTACAAATGGGATCCCAAGGGTAAACTTGTTGCCAAAGGCAAAGGCAATGGCACTCCTGCCCAATACTATGATCCATACGAATTTTTTCAGACTGGTTTAACCACTAACAATCGTTTGAACGTCAGCAATGGAAATGAGAACGGGACCTATTATTTCTCCATATCCAACCTCGACCAGAAGGGTATCGTTCCAAACAACAAGTACGGAAGAACAACCCTAAGAATGAATGCTACAACCAAATTGGGTAAGGGTGTAACATTAGGAACTGATTTTGCCTACACCAATTCAACTGCCAGGCAAATTCAAAAAGGTTCCAACGTTTCCGGAGTCATGCTGGGTCTTGTGCGTACTGCAACATCATTTGACAACAGCGCAGGTTATCAATTCCCGGATGGCACCCAGAGAAATTACCGCAATGGCGGTGGTTACGACAATCCATACTGGACTGCTAACAACATTTCTTTTGATGAGAATATCAACCGCTTCACTGGAAGTGGCAATCTGAACATCAAATTTACAGACTATCTTGACTTAGTTTATACCGCCGGTATAGACTGGTATAACAGAAGATATACTAATAAATTTGCGGTCAATTCAAGGGCAAGACCAACAGGATACATGGATGAATATATGTATTATGCAGGTATTTTTAACTCCGACCTGTTGTTGAATTTCAACAAACAGTTTGGCGAAAAACTGAAATTAAAGGCATCCGTTGGAAATAACTTTTACTCTTCTTACAGCAAATACCTCTATGGTGATGCAACCGGTCTCGAAATAGAAGGGTTTTATCAATTGTCCAATTCTGCGACCAATACTGCCAGTGCTGCTATTTCAAATTACAAAACTATGGCAGTTTTTGGAGACATCAATGTAGCCTTTGATAACATGTTTTATTTGGGACTTACCGGTCGTAATGATTGGTCAACAACAATGCCTGAAAAGAACCGCTCAGCGTTCTATCCTTCAGCAAGTTTAGGCTTCGTATTTACAGAACTGTCAGCCTTGAAGGGGAGCAAAGTCCTCTCCTTTGGAAAATTGCGTGGCTCTATGGCTCGTACTGCCAACATCGCAGGTCCTTACCAAACATCCAATTATTATTATGCTTCAACTGCTGCTGATGGATGGACCACGGGTGTTAAGTTCCCTTACAAAGGATCGGCAGGCTTCGCTCTTGGTTCAGGCTTGGGAAACCCTGACCTGAAACACGAAACGATGGATTCATGGGAAATCGGGACGGAACTTAAATTTCTGAACAACAGGATCGGTTTAGATGTAGCCTATTTTTACAACAAAAACAAAGACCTGATTATGCCAGTTCCTATTGCGGCTTCCTCCGGATTTACTTCGGTATATCTGAACGCGGCAACCATGGAAAGGAAAGGGGTTGAAGTCACCTTTGACGCATCAATTATAAAAGGCAAAAACTTAAAATGGGATATTATCGCCAACTTTACAAAACTTAAAAATACAATTCTTGAACTCGCACCTGGCGTAGAAAACCTGTTCATTGGTGGATTTACGACCCCTCAAATCCGTGCGGTAGCCGGACAAGAATATGGAAGTATTTTCGGTGAAGATTGGGCAAGGGATCCGAACGGCACTATATTGATCAACGATGATCCGACCGATGGTTACCGGGACGGTTATCCCTGGTCAAAACCCGGGGTAATGGTGCCTATTGGGAATGTCAACCCTGACTGGACTGCCAATTTCACAAATACCATTACCTACAAGGCTCTCTCTCTCTCTTTTATGTGGGATATTAAAAAAGGAGGAAAAATGTACAATGGGACTCATTTTGCTATGAACTATTTTGGTACCAGCAAAGAGACCGAAAACAGGGAAGTTTTTTATACACCTCAGGGAACCATTGATTTTACCAAAACACCCACATCGAACGTTGTTGTGTTTGAGGGTATTTACGGTCATGAAGATGCCAGCGGAAATCCTGTAAGTTCGGGTAAGGCCAACGTCACTCCAATTGTTTTGGATCAGGCATGGTACCAGGGAATGGGTAGTAATTTCGGAGGTGGTCCTTCTTCAGCAGCCATCGAATCTACCGAGTGGATCAGGTTAAGGGATATTACCCTCAGTTATAACCTGCCTATCAGGAACAAAGTAATTAAAGCAGCCCAGATTTACGGTACGGGTAAAAACCTGTTGTTGTTCACCCCCTATTCCGGGATTGATCCGGAGACGAACCTCGAAGGTGCTACTAACGGACAGGGTATGGATTATTTTAACAATCCGGGAACCAAATCCTACTTGGTTGGATTAAAAATTACTTTTTAACAATATTAAAAAATGTAATCATGAAAATATTCTTATATAGATTTTTAAAAAGTACCGGGCTTCTTTTTATTTCGGCACTTTTGCTTCTCTCCTGCAACAATTGGATAGATACGAAAACAAACATAGATCCGGATTCTCCGTCCGATGTGCCGATGAACCTGATGCTGCCCGCAATTCAGCAGGCGATGGGCTATAATCTGGCTGGAAACGATATGGTACTCACTACCAATATCTGGATGCAGCAATTTGACGGCGTTGACAGGCAAGCATACACAGAGGCACGTTATCAATATACCCCCGCTGATGTGAACAATCTTTGGAATTCAATCTATGCTTCGATCTTAATGAATTCGGCAGTTTTCGTTTCCAAGGCTGAAAATACTGAAGGAAAATACTCACCCTACAACGCTGGAATAGGAAGAGTAATCATTGCCGCTTCTTTGGGTGTTACAACTGATTTATTCGGGGATATGCCTTTCAGGGATGCATTAAAGGGGAATCAGAATGTGCTCAAACCCATTTTTGACACTCAGGCAAAGGTTTATGATACCATTAAGGTTATTCTTGATAAAGCGATTCTCGACTTGGGGAAAGCTTCTACCGAAAATCTTGTGGCTGTAAAAGGTGATGTAATTTACACAGGAGATGTTGCCAAATGGAAAAAGGCGGCCTATGCTGTGAAGGCTCGTCATGCACTTCAACTATCCAAAGTAAAGGGGAATGCTGCTTATACAGACGCGCTGGCAGCTGCTGCAAACGGTTTTACTTCCAATAGCGATGATATGGGAGTTCCCTGGGAAACAGCCAATCACAACCCGATTTTTCAGTTCATGGAGCAACGTAGTGATGCCAGAATGGGAGCTACATTGGTGAATTTAATGAAATCAATCAGCGATCCGCGTCTCCCTTTGTATTGCGAAAAGGATGCGGGTGGAGCTTATACCGGATGCGTAATAGGTTCACAAAACGGCAATGCTTCGAAACCCGGAAGCTACGTGGCAGGTGTTACAGCTACTTCAATAATCATCACTTATGCAGAACAGAAATTTATTGAAGCGGAAGCCAATTTCATGCTCTCCAAAACGACAGAAGCTAAAGCGGCTTTGCTTGAAGCAGTGAAAGCATCTGTTACGAAAGTGACGGGAAATGCAACTTTCGATCAAACATGGTACACCACCAATATCGGAGGGCAAACCCTTAGCCTTGATCTGATCATGAAGCAAAAATACATTGCCTCATTTGGAACAAATCAGGCTTATGCCGACTACCGTAGGACCGGATTGCCTGCCATGCCTGCTTATCCCGGAGCTGTTTTGGCTAATATGCCCAACAGGTATCCATATCCGCAGGATGAAATTTCTTACAATGGGGGCAATGTTCCAACTGTGACAATCAGCGATAAATTATGGTGGGCTAAATAGCTTCTTGAAAACATTAAAATTCTGATATAATGAAAAATATATATAAGTTACTTTTTACATTAATCATAGCAGGTATCT
>CAILKW010000394.1 GCA_903834845.1 uncultured Bacteroidia bacterium
TAACGCCACAATGATTGAGAATTGACCAAGAAGTTTCGAATACCCATACCAAGTGATAACAGAGAAAACTACACCACAAATAAGGATAAACAGAGTGTCAAAAAATCTTGTGTTTTTCATAAAATAATTAATCAATTGCATCATTAATGTACTTGTTTCTTGGTTTCTTCATCGAAGAAAGGATCTTCTCTGTTTCTCCAAAAATGGATTCGTCAATTTTCAAGGATATCGTTTTCATGATATTCGTATTTAATATCGCAAAGGTATTTCGTTTTAGTACATACAACTAATATGACTAAGAATAATTTGCATGAAACATAATCTCTGTTTGCACCTCGACATATCATTAGAATAATACAAGTTCATACTGCGACCGCCTTGCTGATCTTGACTTAAAATTTCTTTCCCTCATAATTCCTTTATATTTCGCAATACTATATCTGGCGAGGATTTAGCTATTTTTGCCAACTTTGAAGATTTTAATTTGCAGTCAAAGCCATCGAACAGTTTGATCAGTACCAAGTGTTTCCGTGCATTTAGTGAAGTGTTTTCGTGTATTTTCTAAAAACTCCGCTTTTCTCAAAATTATTCGAAGTGTAGTTTCTGTTTTTAATAAAGCGGTTTATAGGCAACGAAGAAACCATTCTGTCCATTCGGTAACACCACTGCTATGCTGAACTTTCTGCAAAATACTTCACAATGATTTTTTTCCTTTCCCATTACCCCCGGGGCAATCGTCAAACCCAAAATCATACATCACTATTTTCCGAAAACACTACATTGTTATTTTCCGGTTACAAATTGACCAATGCCAGCCAAACAACCATTCTTCGGTCAATGGTTTCAGATAGTTTTGAGTCGCATCAAGGATCATTTCCACAAATGTCTTTCAGTTTGAAGTTCGACTTGCCGCCTCTTCGTTATCCTTGCTTATTTTTTCTTCGTTCTCTTACTTTATCTGAATAATATTTTCTAAACCAAACAGGAATAGAAGAATGTTCCATATTGTCCCATAACTTTTTTCCCAATTTATTAATCTTAAAGTGGGCAAACATAGTGTGTCCTTCTCCTTGTCTCGAATTGTCAAAAAAATATGCCTGATAACAATGTTGTGCAGCTTCATACATCAATTGCATGGAGCGATAGTATCTTTCTCTAATTTTTATCTCATCAACATCATGTCCTTTTTCGCCAACACGCACAACCTTTACACGATAAACATTTATATCTGGATCTTCTGTAGAAATGAAATATAAATATACCTTATAACCTTCATTTTTTGCTTTTCTGATTATATCCACTTTACTTTCATGGGAGAAAACAGTTTCAAAAGAAAACTTCTCCCCCTTTTCAAGTAATTTTTTCCTTAAATAATCAGCGATAATCTGAGCTATACGTTCAAAAGGAGAATCATCCTTTTCCGCGGATACATCTTTGTCTATTTTAAAGTGATTATTTTCTACAAGTAAACATTTACTAAATCTATCTAACGAGAAATTTTCATTGATTAGCCCTGAGTTACTTGCAATCCTAAGTATGTCTTCCTTTGTTGCCTGGATTTTAAAATCAATAAATTTACATCCATTTTTTTTTAGTAAAACAGCTATATCATCAGCATTTACATAGATTCCGAAATCTAAAGTTTTACCGTCTGAAACTTTTGTTCTGGTTATGCTTTTAATGATTGAACTTTTACCTGAACCATTTGGACCTGCAAATACTCGCATTCTCTTTGACATATCTAATCAAGTAATAATTCTTGACTAATACCAGTTGAATCAATCCTCTTTATACGCTCTACTTTACCATCTAAAAACTCTTTAACTAACCATTCATCTTTTACAACAACAACATAACCATTAACTTTAATGGCTTTATTTGCAGCAGTCTTAAACGCTTTTTCTGATCCGCGTACAACTAATCTTTTACTTATATATTCTATTCCTTTTTTCATAGTACAAATTTACAAATAAATTGACAAAATCCCATCGTATCCCAAAAATTGCGAATACACTCATAACTCAATGTGTGTGTTTTAAGGTTGCCCATAACGACTGTGTAACCCCCATTATGGTGAATATTTCCAGTGCGGGCATACTCGATTGCGCAAGCTAATGCACTAATATTTAAAACAATAATATCATTTGGCATATTTATTACACTTACTCTGTCTGTTTCCATTGCCATAATTTTTACAAATATACTAAATGGTTGCGGTATTTTAGGGTTTTGGTTCGTTTACTTAGTTGCAACACTACAAAAATCCGGCATATAGAAACTTCCTATGATTGTTGCTGCCGATATTGAAGATGGCATACCTGAAAGCAAAGTTCAGGATTTCATAAGTTTGTGTAATCAAATATCTGCAAAATTTCAAGAGTAAAAGTAAAAATAATGCTGGTATCTATTTAAATTTCAATTATTTAATATTATTTGCTCAATTTCAGACAACACTTTTCCCAAATCCGGTTCAACACTTTCAAGTATTTCATATTTAGTATGTTTATGATGTGGAAAAGTTTCTATTTCTCTATGATGTTGAACATTATCATAACGAAAAAATAAATTTTTGTTTTTATCCATGTAGTGATATGAATACTTTTGCTTTGTTTTATAACCGGCATTGATAACTTCATTAAAATCCAGCTGCGAATTATCACTGAAAAATATTTCACCTTCTATTGCACCTTTTTCTTGCGTAAATGTTTGTTTACTAATGATATAATCTTCTATGATATAATTGTATTCATCAATTGTATTTTCGATTCTTTTGAAATAATTTGCGATCATTTTAGATGCGATAATTGTCTTTTGCTATCTGATAGTAATTCATAAATGCCAGACCACATTACGAAATCTTTATCATCACCTAACTCACCATTTTCAATTTTTTGATAAAAAACATCACTTGTCATATTGTATTTTATCTCGTACTTTGAAATAGCAAATTGCATTCGTGCGATTTCTCGCTCCAGACGACTTATATAATTTGGCTGCAATTTTAATATCAATTGTTCCATTTCAATCTTACTTTAATTTTGTTGTAAAGATATGAAAATCTCAATAATCTATCAAAATTTTCTTATTCTCAAACTTTTCTTTAAGTATTAACGTTTGAGTCTTATAGCTGTAAAGAACTACGAACTAATTTCCTGTCCGCAGAAAGGAAATAATCAGCTGAGAATATTTTGACTAATGAACCAATCCACACAGTAATCATAAAACAAAAATCTGGAAAGCAGGCTACATTGACATGGGTATTGATACCTATCTGAAGAAAACCCGCAAGATTATTACAAACGAAAGACGCTCCATTAATGTCTCATCTTATGTATATTGCCAACAATTCACTCCAAAATTAAGGAATCTACGAAACAAAAATCGTCTAAGAAACTCGCTGATGCATACAATAACACAAATATGCTTATAGTGGGTATAGCTGCCAAAGCTACCCGCAGTCCGGATTTTTTTTGCCTTTTTACTGCAATGTAGAGTATAAATTTATTGCGTTCATTTTGGACGTACTCAACCCTGCTTGTGAGTAGCTGTCGTTTTTGGGCAGTAGTTATTGTCCGAGACTGATTTTGAAATGTGGTAATTCAACTTTTAACAATACTTTTGCTTGTAAGGCATTAAATACTCTCATAAGAGTCACTATTGTAACGTTACTGGCATTATTTTCAATTCTTGAAATTTGAGCTTTTTGAACGCCAATCAGTTTCCCAAGCTCATCCTGGGTTTATTTTCGCTCCAGTCTTGTCTCTTTTATTGCTTGACCTATAAAGTCCATTTGTAATTCATATTCAAATCTGTCGCGGCTTGGAGTGCCAATTTTACCGATAAGTTTGTCTTAAACTTCATCTAATGTAAATGTTCTCATTTCTTTGTCTTAATAGTGATTTCTTTGTCCTCAAAATATTGCGATCGTAATTGCTTGTAATGAAGTCCTTGATAAAGAGTTCTGAGTTCCCAAATTTCGTCCTTCAGTTATATGAATAGTTCAGAATCATGTCTTGTCTGAGCCTTACTAATATTAAAAAGGATTTTTTCGTAGTGCTTCTTCTCTATAATTACTGAGGAATTCAAAAGTATCGTCTAAGAACACAATGCCAAAGAGTTTGTCCATTCACCGATTTTTGATATTGCAAGTATTCACAAAATGTTTCATTATATAGAGACAAATTTATTTTGCACTTTTTTCTATGTTTCATAACGATGGCGGTATGGCAAGTAAGGGATTGCGGGCGATTCAATTTCAAGTTCCACAAAATGTTGAAGAGGGTTACATCCCTACGCTTAACACTGAAACCCTTATTGGCTAAACCGCGTGTTGGTATCTGGCTTTTTTATATGTTTATTTTAGTTATTAATTCATCTGTCTTTATTACGGTAGCAAATTCTTTATGTAAACTTGCTAATGCTGTCTCATGTATTATTTCTGCTGAATATTTTTGTCCTTCTGCACCTACTTTCTCAAATGCTGCTGTTGCATCTAAAACAACAAATGTTTCATAGCCATAATTTCCAGCCATTCGTACTGACGTTGATACACATTGGTCGGTTGTCATACCAACGATTACAAGTTTTTTAATGTTTAATCTATCAAGTTGTTGTTTCAAATCAGTTCCTATAAACGCACTGTTAACACTCTTTTTAATTATTTGTTCTCCATCTTTGGGTTGTACTATCTCTTGAAAATCATTACCGACATTTCCTTCGGCAAATTTTGAATTTGGGTTTGTCGAACAGTGCTTGACGTGAAAAATTGGTAAGTTATTTTGTCTCCAAAAATCAAGAAGTTTCCTTGCGTTAGTCTCTGCTTCAGGATTGTTTCTGCGTCCTCCCCAGTACTCAATATCTTCATCTTCAAATCCTTTTTGTATATCAATCAGTATTAAAGCTGGTTTGTCTTGTTTTGTCATACGAATTATGTTTTTTGATTTTTATGCTTGCCAACAACGACTGTGTAATCCCCATTATAGTGGTTATTGCCGCTGTATTTGTACTTATTCGTGCGAGCTAATAGGCAGTTATTTAAAACAATAATACCATTTGGCATATTTATTACACTTACTCTGTCTGTTTCCATTGCCATAATTTTTACAAATATACTAAACAGTTGCGGTATTGTCGGGTTTTGGTTCGTTTTCGTAACTATAATACTCCCCAAAAATTGAACCACTGGTTAAGCTGAAAAACATTAATTTTACCAGTATGAGCAAGAGCAGAAAAGTATTTACAGGGTCATTTAAGGCCCAAGTAGCCATTGAATCGATCAAGGAGCGGGAGACGGTTGCCAGAGTTGGCGAAACGGTTTGATTTGCACCCCAAAATGATATCCAAGTGGAAAAAGGAGTTCATTGAGCGGTCTTGTGAGATTTATGAGACCCGGCTACCAGAAGAGAATTTCGAGGCTGAAAAGCAGCTTCTGTTTGCCAAAAATAGGCCAACTTGAAATGGAGTGCGATTGGCTAAAAAAAATTTCAGAAAGGGCCGGACTATGAACGAACTAAAAAGTTATATATCTTATAATGAGAATATAAGTATCCGAATGTAATGTGATCTGATGGATATAAACCGGAGTACTGTTTATTACAACGCCGTACCGGAAAGTGATGAAAACCATCAAATAATGAGGCTTTTGGATGAGGAATTTTTAGACCACCCCTCACATGGGGTCTTCCAAATGTAGAACTTTCTATTTTCGCTATAACATATATTTCTATGGCTAAAGGGTCAATGTACCTCACTGCGGTCATCGATGTTTACAGCCGGTATGTCGTTGCCTGGGATGTATTCAACAACCTGGATGCAGAAAACAGCCTGTCGGTACTAAAAAACGCGATAGCACGGCACGGCAAACCCGAAATCATAAACTCTGACCAAGGAAGCCAGTTTACCTGCGAACTATGGACAAAATACGTTGAAAAAGATGCTAAAATCACCATAAGCATGTATGGTAGGAGAAGGGCGACCGACAACATTTTCATTGAGCGTCTCTGGCGGACGGTCAAACAAGATTATGTGTATATTCGCCTGCCCATAGATGGTACAGACCTTTACAAAATCTGATGGCCTCTGCCTTGCGTGGAGATTATATGGTCAAATTTAACGGAATTTTGTGGACTACTGATGGCGATACCCGCGCCTGGGGTGGTTCTTATTGGGGCGCAAATCAAAGTTGTTTGTATAATGCTTTGCTGGCTGCCAATAAATTTGAATTAATCAACCCAATGTTTAAAATGTATTCACGCATATATGAGTCTTGTGCCGTTTCTGCCCGTCAACAATGAGGAAGTAAAGGTATTTATATTGCTGAGACAATCGGAATTTACGGCGATCCTGAAATGCCCAATTCAATTGCTTCAGAAATGAGTGAACTGTACTTGTTAAAAAAACCGTGGGAACAAAGATCTCAGGCGTTTAAGGATTTTGCAGGAAGTAGGAACCGATGGCTGAGCCGGTGGAATTGCGGAATTGGGAATGGTGCTTTCGGTCCGGTTACTCATATTTTTTCGGGTCGGGCAAAAATCGCGTATAACTATTGGATGAATTATGAATTTACTTAGGATAAGGAATGGTTGGCAAAGTCTGCCTATCCAATGATTAAAGGGATTGCCGAGTTTTACAGAAACTTTCCCAATTTGAAGAAAGCACCAGATGGAAAGTATCACATATTTCATGTAAACGACAACGAACCGGTTTGGGATGGACATAAAACCGTAGAGGAAATATCTTCGATGATTGGAATACTTCCTGTAGCCATAAAAGCATCCGAAATTCTGAACGTTGATTCCGTTTTACGTCCACTGTGGAAAGAACTTCTGCAAAACCTCTCACCACTTCCCAGAAGCAGCGAATTTCGCGATTTAAAAGGGAAGCCTGTTACGTTTGTAAAATCCCTTCTTCCTGCGGTTGACGGTAAAGCATCCGATTTACCTGACCTTAATACAATGCCTGTCTGGTGTTTCGATCTTGCAAATCTGGAAACAAAGTATAAAGAGATGAAGGAAATAGCAAACAACACTTTCAACGGATATCTCCCTAATGGAATTAATGAAACTATTTCTGCCGGAACTTTAACCAAGCTGGCGATAGTTGGAGCTTTGTTAAGCCGAAGTGATGACACCAGATATCGAATTCCAAACCAAATGAAAGCATTAAACAAAGTAGTATTGGGTTACCGTATGGATTGCATGGAAGGTGTTCAGGCAATGACCGCCGAACGTGTGGGCCGATCGTCCAAGGCATTGCAAAATGCACTGTGTCACAGTATCCCGTCATCTCCAGGTGAACCGACCGTTATCCGTGTTTTCCCTGCCTGGCCCAAAACTTAGGAGGCTCAATTCAAATTTCTTTGCAGAGGAAATTTTTTGGTTTCTTCCTCCTTCCAAAATGGAGAAATTAAATATGTCCGATTAACATCGCAGGCAGGAACAGATTGCAGAATACGTAACCCCTGGGGAGAATCTGCTATTGACATCTATACGTGTAAGAACAAAATAAAAACAGTGAACGGAAATCTAATAACTTTCAAAACAAAAATTAAAGAACAGCATATTTTAATCAGATAAGGAAATACTATTATATTTGATCTCTAAAACAAATTATTTTTATATGAAAAATTTATCCCGCAGATCGTTCCTCAAAACTGCCTCCGTTTCGATGGCAGGAACATTCGTAATTCCTAACCTTCTTAGTTGCTCACCGGGTGAGAGATTAAACATTGCAGTAATTGGTGTTGGTGGCCGCGGTCAGGCAAGCTGGACGCAGGTTCCCAAGGATAGTATCGTTGCCTTATGCGATGTTGACGACAGGCAATCAGCAAAAGGTTTTAAAGCACTCCCTAAAGCAAAAAGATATAAAGATTTTCGGAAAATGTTCGACGAAATGGCTGGTAATATTGATGCAGTGATCATAGCAACACCCGATCATACTCATTTTGCGGCGGCTATGGCTGCAATGGAACTTGGTAAACATGTATTTGTTGAGAAACCTTTGACACATAATATCTGGCAGTCGCGTACCTTAAAAAAGGCAGCCAAATATTATGGCGTTGTGTCACAAATGGGTAACCAGGGTCATACAACCAATGGAATCAGATTGGTAAAAGAGTGGTACGATGCAGGGTTACTTGGACAGGTTAAAGAGGTATATGCCTGGCAACCTGGACTTAATACCGATAAAGGGGGATCTTTTGTACCATCAACAAGCTTTCCACCCGAAGCCCAGGCCATACCTGCTGAGCTTGATTGGAATTTGTGGCAGGGACAAGCCGCCGAACGCCCTTATAATAAGGTTTATGTGCCTGGGAACTGGAGAGGTTTTTACTACTACGGAAATGGGAAATTAGGCGATTGGTGCTGCCATACTCTTGATGCTCCATACTGGGCCTTAGATCTTGGGATACCTTATATGGCTGAAGCAGAGCTATTGAACCCGGTACCTGATCATACCTTTGTTTCCGAACAATCAGTTGTTACCTGGCAGTTTGCCGCTCGTGGCGATAAGGCTCCTGTTACAATGAAATGGTATGAAGGGTTCGGAAAACCAGCCGTAAGACCCGAATGGGGAATTGAAGAACTGCCTAAAGAGGGAATGATTATGATTGGTGATAAAAAAACGCTGATAACCGGAATGAGACCAAACGATGCGCGGTTGCTTGTACCGAAAGAAGAATGGACTGAATTCCTGAAAAATCCTCCCCCAAAAACTCTTAAAAGAATTTTGGAGGAAAAGCCAGTTCAGGAATGGATTGCAGCAATTAAAAATGATACACTTCCCGGATCAAACTTTGATTATGCCTCCAGTTTAGTCGAAATGGCTCAGGTGGGTATTTTGGCTCAAAGGTTTGGGGGGAAAATCGAATATGATGCTACAAATATGAAAGCAATCGGTCGCCCTGAATTAGATGAATACATAAAAGAACCTCCACGTGAAGGGTGGTCCTATGGCGAGAAATTGTATTGAGCAGTAACCAGTAATTTATTCCAAAAATATTGCAATTTTAGTTTCGCAAAAAAAATGTCAGTTATCATAAAGCGATTAAATAAAAATGAATCAACTACTGATTTTCACATCAATAATGTTTGCTTTAAATGATTTTTTCAATGAGTATTATGCTAAGCTAATTGGCCTTGTCAGAAAGATGTTAAGGTTATTTATTGCATTGATTCTTCCTCAGATTCTTTTTTCAACTGATCTTGATATTTGGGAAACTTATACTCTGTTACAGGCTTGTTATGGAAGCCATCTGAAATACAAATTCCGGTAATCATGTATAATACTTACCCAAATGAAAATACTTCTTCTTGTTTATATCCTTTTTGTCACAGCACTTTATGCCTCCGGGGTCAATATTCAAAACCTACGTTGCGAATACCTCCCTAATCCCTTAGGTATTGATATTTTGAATCCGAGGTTAAGTTGGATCATCGAATCCACCCGGCGAGGGGAGCGGCAAAAAGCTTTTCAAATCATTGTTGCCTCATCAAAAGATAAGCTTGCAGAAAATCACGGGGATTTATGGGATAGCCATAAAGTGATATCAAGTCAAAACACACAGTTGGAATATTCCGGTGAACCATTACGATCAGGTATGCATTGCTACTGGAAAGTGCGTATTTGGGATATGACCGGAAAGGTATCAGATTGGAGCCTACCCGCCTTATGGACAATGGGTTTAATTAATGCAAAAGATTGGCAGGCCAAATGGATAGGAGTGAATGAACCCACGTCTGCCGAGTGGCCTAAACCACGTTATTTGCGCAAGTCTTTTACTCTTGAAGGCAATGTTCGTCAGGCTACTGTTTATGTAACATCTTTAGGACTTTATGAATTGAGGTTGAACGGAGAGCGTGTGGGAAACCATCAACTGACTCCCGAATGGACAAATTACAACAAACGGATACTTTATCAGACTTATGATGTAACAAATATGGTTCGTACCGGCTCAAATGCCATAGCTGCATTGTTAGGCAATGGCTGGTACTGTGGCGGCTGGCAGCATTGGAAAGATAAACTCAAGGCCATTTATGGTACAGAACCTCTATTTTTAACGCAATTAGAGATTGAATTTGCCGATGGTAGCCATCAAACCATAGTTTCGGATGAGAGCTGGAAAGGCATTGTGGATGGCCCGCTTCAATTTGCCGGAATTTATGAAGGTGCTACTTACGATGCTCGTAAGGAATTGACTGGTTGGGACTCTTCTGAATTCAATGATCTGAAATGGACTGCTGTTACTACACCCCGGGCAGGTATTGATTTCAAAGTAGGGAAACTCGTAGGACAACGTGGTGAGCCAATAAGGATAACACATGAGCTTAAACCAATAGCCGTAACTGAACCTATACCCGGAGTCTTTGTTTTCACATTCGATCAGAATATGGTAGGTTGGTGTCGTTTCAAATTCCACCATCAAGCTGGGGAAACCATTGAACTTCAGCACGGAGAGATGCTCAACACCGATGGTACTATTTTTCTTGGGAATCTCACAGTAGTAAGTAAACATCGTATTCAATTAGATCGCTATACATTTAAAGGTAATGAAGAAGAAACCTTTGAACCTAATTTCACTTATCACGGGTTTCAATATGTAGAAGTCAGGGGGCTGAAGGAAAAACCGGATATTGAGAGCCTTACCGGTGTGGTATTCAACAGCGACTGCCCCGAAGTGGGTCAGTTTACCTGCTCCGAACCTCTACTCAACCGTTTGGCAAAAAATATCTTATGGTCGCAGCGTGGTAACTACATGGGAGTTCCTACCGATTGCCCCCAACGTAACGAACGGTGCGGCTACACCGGAGATGCCCAGTTTTTTATGCGAGCAGCAGTCTATAATATGGATGTTTCGGCGTTTTTCAGCAGATGGCTGGTGGATGTGTGTGAAGAAGCACAAATGCCCGATGGCCATTTTGCTGATCACGCACCTACTTTCGGGCCGGGAGATGGACCAAATATTGGCTGGTCGGATGCAGGAATTATCTGTCCCTACGAAATCTACCGAACCTACGGCGACACTCGTGTTATCCGAGAGCATTACTCGGCAATGAAACGGAATCTTGATTGGCTTACCAAAGAGAGCAAGGATTTTCTTTTTACAGGACGTGTCGGTAACGGCGACTGGCTCAGCACCGGCGGTGGTGTAAGCAAGGAGGTTATCGGAACAGCTTATTCTGCATTTGACTTTCAGTTGATGGCAAAGATGGCCGATGCAATTGGTGAGAAAGAGGATGCTGCCAGGTTCCGTGACCAAGCCTCAAAAATTTGCAGGGCTTTTGCAAAAACTTACCTTAATGCCGCGGGTCAGATCAGTCAGAGCAGTCAGAGTGGTTTTGCCTTGGCTTTTACTATGAATCTGGTTCCTGACTCTCTGAAGGAGAGAATGACAGAGCGATTTGTTGAGGAGGTGAGCCGCTTCGATTGGCATCCCCGTACAGGATTCATTGGTACGCCACGTCTTTTGCCAGGATTACATATTGCAGGACGAGATGACGATGCTTACAAATTGTTGTTAAACAAAACCTCTCCATCCTGGCTATATCCAGTAAGTATTGGTGCTACAACAATCTGGGAACGATGGGTTGCCTGGGATGGTATTACTCCTCAAGGCGGAATGAATTCGCTTAATCACTATGCATTTGGTGCTGTCGGAGAATATCTCTTCCGCATGATTGGTGGAATCAGCGAAGAAACACCTGGCTACAAACACATTCGTATTGAACCAATTATTCGTGACGGTCTATCGTGGGCAAATACCAGCTATATCTCCATACAAGGTAAAATAGCAACAGCATGGAAAGTAGATGGATTGAAACTGACACTTGATGTGACTGTCCCGGCAAATACTACTGCTACTTTATATCTCCCGTCAAAAAATTCCATAAATGTGACTGAGTCAGGGAAAGAAACCGATAAGGCTAAAGGAGTGAAGTTTCTTTATATGGAAAAGGAGAATGCAGTATATGCTGTGGAATCAGGATCCTATCATTTCCAATCCTTACTTCCCGAAATCATCAAATGAAATGTTTGTTTCCCATCAATTATATTTAAATATCAGATATTGTTTAATTTATAAATTTCTAAGTATGAAAAAATTATTACGGATTATTGGAACAGTAGTCCTGATTAACATGATTGCATTTCCTGTTTTGGCTCAGCAATCAAGCTCTGACAAGAATCTGTCATTGTCTGAAATTATCTCCCCGCCTGCTGAGCCAATGAGCGTATGGTTTGGCAAACCCGCTAAAACTTTCCATCAATCTTGTGTGCTTGGCAACGGACGACTTGGCGCAATGGATTTTGGGGGCATTGACAAAGAGCGGATTGTTCTTAACGAATCCTCAGTCTGGACAGGTGGCCCTTATGATGGAAACCGCTATGACGCATACTTATGTCTGCCCGATGTGCGTAAAAACCTTTTTGCAGGAAATATTAAAGCTGCACAAAGTGAGCTACAGAAAAATTTCGGCTATGCCAATGGGATAAGCGGATGGAACGCAAGAGATCAGTTTGGATCGTACCAAACCCTTGGCGACCTCACAATTCAATTTAATGGTTCATCTCAGGCAAAGGTTCAATCCTCCCAGTCTGCCGGTGATGTTGCAATGGCAGAACCTGTTTACTCTCTTTACCGCCGCGACCTTAACCTGATGATGGGTGTGGCGCATACAGAATATAGTCAAAATGGTGTACGTTTCACCCGTGATTTGGTAGTTTCGAAGCCGGACGAAGTGATTGCAATGAACATTAAGACGAATAAACAGGGTTCTCTTACCTTTACTGCGTCACTTTCGCGCAAGGAATATGCTGTAATCAAAGCAGAGGGGGGATATTTGCGGATGGAGGGGCAACTACCTTTCAAAAAACCGCAAGGTGTTACAGCTGAAGGAGTACGCTACCTTGCAATACTTGGTGTTACAACAAAAGGTGGAAAAGTAAGTGTGTCAGAATCCGGCTTTTCAGTCGAAGGTGCAGATGAAGCAACCCTGATAGTTTCGGCAGGTACCGACCTTTTCAATAAAGAATATGCTTTTGTCGCTCAGCAACGTGTGGTAAAGGCAATGAATAGACCTTTTGAAACAATTCAAAGCGAAGCATCGGCTGACCACGCATCGTTTATGAACCGTACCCAAATAACTCTGCCACAGGGTGCAAACTCGCAATTACCAACTCCTGAACGTGTGTCACAGGCACAGATAACTCCTGATCCTGCATTGGCAGCACTATATTTTCAATTTGGACGGCATCTGATGGTCTCCGGTTCAAGACCTGATTCACAGCTTCCAA
Organism: uncultured Bacteroidia bacterium; assembly: GCA_903834845.1. Classification (GTDB taxonomy): domain Bacteria; phylum Bacteroidota; class Bacteroidia; order Bacteroidales; family Prolixibacteraceae; genus JAAFHB01. The sequence continues at coordinate 13,291 of CAILKW010000394.1, forward strand.
CAAACTTGCAGGGTATCTGGGCTGAAGAATACGACACTCCGTGGCGTGGCGATTTTCATAGCAACATCAACTTGCAGATGAATTACTGGCCTGCTGAAGTAGCTAATCTTTCGGATTGCCATCTGCCATTAATGCGTTTTATCGAGGGTGTTGCCAAAGAGGGTGCTAAAACGGCTAAAGCTTATTACAACGCCCCCGGTTGGATGGCTAACCACACCCAAAACCCCTGGTTTGAAACTGCTCCAAGTAATCTGGGAGCATGCGTTGGCCCAACGTGCGGAGCCTGGTTGTCTCAGCACATTGCTACTCATTACGCCTTCACCTTGGATAAAGAGTTTCTGAAAAAATATTATCCGTTAATGCGTGGCGCGAGTGAATTTTGCCAGGCTGTGCTTGTCGAAGATCCAAAAACACATTTACTCGTAACCGCCCCATCCAACTCGCCTGAAAATGGTTACCGTTTTACTGATAGTGATGGTAAAAGTCAAACCACCTCATTCTGTATCGGCTCAACATTTGATCTGCAAATCATACGAGACCTACTGGCACGTACTTCGGAGGCAGCACGAATTCTTGGAATAGATGAGACGTTTGCCAAAAGTCTGGATATCACAAGGGAACGACTTATGCCAACGCGCGTTAACAAGGAAGGTCGTATAATGGAATGGCAGGAAGATTTTGAAGAAACAGATATTCATCACCGTCACTCATCACATCTTTGGGGATTATACCCCGGAACAGAAATAAATCCGCAAGTCCCTGAATTATTCAAAGGGGCGAGGCTCTCACTTGAACGGCGCGGGGATGCCTCAACCGGTTGGTCTATGGCATGGAAAGCTAATTTCTGGGCTCGTATGCAGGATGGCGACCGTGCCAACAAGTTAATAGATATGCTTATAGGCCGTGGTGCCGGGAATCTTTTCTGTCTGCATGCTCCATTCCAAATTGATGGTAATTTTGGCGGTTGTTCGGCAGTTGCAGAAATGCTGATTCAAAGCCACGAGAAAACCACTGACGGAGAACCAATTATCCGTATGCTTCCCGCCTTGCCATCAACATGGAATACAGGGTCAGTTAAGGGACTGAAGGCACGTGGCAATTTTACCGTTGACCTTAAATGGAAAGATGGTAAAGTGACAGACTACAAAATCACCTCGGCACAACCTCGTAAGGTAACCATTGTAGTGAATGGTCAGACAAAAAAAGTTCAGGCAAAGAAGTCATAAAATAGAAAAAAATATCATAAATGAAAAAAATTATTCCATTTATTTTAATATCTTTCCTTCTGTGTTCAGGTACTGCATATCAGTCTTTTGGTAAGAATAAAACACAGAAAAACATCTCTATCAGTGAAGCCACGGAATGGAGCAACACGTGGATGGTTTCGACAAATAAACATGATCTGCCACGTGTTTTAATCATCGGCGATTCACATGTCGAGCGTTATTATCAGGTTGTTGCGGGCAAGTTGAGTAAGAAGGCTTATTGCTGCAAGTTCACAACTTCGCGAAGTTTGGGAGATCCTGCTTTAATTGCACAACTGAAAGCACTTTTTTTCAGTTACCGCTTTGATGTTATTAGTTTTAATAACGGTTTGCATGGCATAGATTATTCCGATGAAGATTATAGCCGTTATTTGCCTATTGTTTATAAACTTTTTAAAAAAAGTATTCCTGAGTTAAAATTAATCTGGGTCAACATCACTTCACGAAGAGTAGGTGGGAATCTTACCGAATTTGACAAATATAATTCGGGAGTAATCAACCGCAACATGGCGATTGCAGAATTTACCACTAAAAATAATATTCCTCTTATTGATTTCTATTTGCCATCCTTTAATCATCCTGAATATTACGAAAACGATGGAATCCATTTCAATAAAACAGGTGTGGAAGAACAGGCAAAAGCTGTTTCATCCGAAATTATGAATGTTCTTGGTATTTCTGGCCTTTAGGGTTTTTATGCAGAATAAATTTTCTATTATATTAATTATCAATTAAAAACAAGAAAAATGAGTAAAAAATTTTTGAAATTTTATGTAAGTGCAGGTTTATTTTTAGTTTTAGTTTCACACGGAACTGCCGTTTTTTCTCAAAAGGCTGAAAATCAGCTTCCGGAACCAAAAGTTATTCAACCAGGTAAAAAGGGAAAAGCTCCTTCAGATGCTATTGTTTTATTTGACAAGGGCTCTTTGAGCAATTTTGAAAGTATTAAGGATGGAGGTCCTGCCAATTGGAAAGTAAGTGGTAAAAAGTTTACAGTCAATCCAAAAGCGACAAGTATTCAGACAAAAGAAAAGTTTGGTGATTGCCAGTTGCACATAGAATGGAATACGCCGATCAAAGATGTCAAGGCAGGTAAAAAAGATCAGGGATGCGGAAATTCAGGGGTTTACCTGATGGGAAAGTACGAAGTTCAGGTTTTGAATTCATTTATTAATAAAACCTATCCCGATGGTCAGGCCGGAGCAATTTACAAGCAATATGCCCCGCTTGTGAACGCTTCGCTCAAACCCGGTGAATGGCAGACTTATGACATAATTTTCAAAGCCCCACGTTTTAATAATGACGGTTCACAAAAAACTCCAGGCTTTTTTACCATTCTGCATAATGGAGTATTGGTTCAGAATAATGTGGAAATTAAAGGAGCAACACAGGCAAATAATGGAAAAACCCCAATAAGTGTGACAGAGCTTCCGCTAATGCTCCAAAATCATTCAAATGAAGTGAGTTACAGGAATATCTGGATTAGAAGATTATAAAATCAACTTTGTTAAACCTTTAATAAAAACTATCTCATGCAAAAGAAAAATCTCACGAAGAAATTATTCATTGTCATGATGCTCACACAATACTTCCTGTTTTCAGGATGTAGTGTGAGCCAGCAAAGCGGGTTGTATAGTTTACCTTTTCTGGATAACTCAGAATCACGCTCTATTTCTGCTGAAAACCTAAACGGCGAAAAAGGCAAAGGTGGCATGGCTATTCCAAATCCTTCAGAACCCAAACCTGCTGCAAGTGCCCGTGCTGCTGATGATTTGGGCCAAGGTTGGAAAGTTAAACCATTTTTGAGGATTAATAAAGGTGAAACCGTAACCCTGATGGATGTAGATGGCCCCGGGATCATCAGGCATATCTGGATGGTTGAGGGCTTAAGTCGTAACCATGTTTTGCGGTTTTATTGGGACAATGAACTATCACCATCAATCGAAGTTCCTGTACCCGATTTTTTTGCAATAGGTAATGAAACTTTTGCCCGGGTAAATTCTCAGGCTATTGTCGTAAATCCTGCAAATGCCTTAAATTGTTTCTGGTCAATGCCTTTCAAGAAACATGTAAAAATTACAATCACAAATGAAGGTCAGAAAGACTTGCAACTTCTCGCTTTTCAGATTTCCTATTCTTTGACCTCATTACCAAAAAATACAGCATATTTTCATGCACAATGGAGACGCGCTAAAACCGGAACAGAAAACCCTTATATTATTTTGGATGGAGTGAAGGGGAAGGGTCGTTATATCGGGACATTTTTATCATGGACGCAATCAACCGACAACAACTGGTTTGGCGAAGGTGAAATTAAATTTTTCATGGATGGAGATGACAAATTTCCAACTATTTGCGGGACAGGAACAGAAGATTATATTCTTGGAAGTTATGGCTTTCCTGAATCTTTTACTACTGCCTATTCAGGGACGACATTACCTTCAAAAGATTCAGATAAACTGCCAAATTTTTGGAGTCTTTACCGTTGGCATATTATGGACCCGATCTGTTTTAAAACGGATCTCAAAGTAACAATTCAAGCTTTAGGCTGGTTTAATAACGGTAAATACAGAAAACTTGATGATGATATAGCTTCAGTTGCATATTGGTATCAGACAGAACCACATACTCCATTTCCAACGTTTCCTTCACCTGAACAAAGAGTTCCGGTCAAAAAAACAAAGTAGGGTATTCCTGAGTCCACTCCGAAAAGCCTAATTTTGCCACCAGGACACAAAAACACAAAGGCTTCACTAAAGTTATAGTGCAGTTATTTTTCTCTTTGTGAAACCTTGGCGTCTTAGAGCCTTAGTGGCATTTCATGTTTTTATCTTTTCGGAGTGTACTCATTTTTTAAATATAATAAGGTAGGTTTATCTGATTATTAATAACAGATTTCTGATTTTTCTTCTGTTATATTTTTTAGGTTTGCAGATTAATTATTTAAACTCTATTGAATACTTAATTATCTGAAATTGGGTATGATATGTCAACTAATAAATTGTTCAGAAATGAAAGCAAAAATATCAGTAATTCTCTTAATGTTAATATGTTCACTTCTTATTAAGGCACAAAGATCATATTCATCTGATAAGAAGAAAAACACCGGTACAGGTGAAGTTACCATCGAAAAGATAGACCAAGCCACATTGGATACCTGGTCGGCTCCTTACCGTGGATGGCATTACTATTCCGATCCTGTCATCCCGTCAGATCTTAAAATACCGGGGTATGAGAAGTTTCACAACTTCGATGTACCGACTGTTTATCAAATTCCCGGTCAAAAAGGAAAATGGTTTATGAGTTTCATAGGATTCAACGGGCAGGGTTATAACAGTTTCGTTGTCGAGAGTACAAATCTTTTGAACTGGAGCAACCCTCAATTGGCAATGGGTTTTGGCAAAGAGGGTCAATTCGACTTCGGAGGCTGTGTGATTGGTGCCTATCTTTATGAATCTTATAACATTAAAGCTCCCCGACTTTTAAAGAAAATAGATGGTAAGTACATTACGCTTTATGGTTGTTATCCCAAACAGGGTGGGTACGAAATGCGTCCCGGTTATGAAGGCGTTGCTTGCGGAAACGATGGCATGGCGTGGAAGAGTATGAAGAATACTCCTATCCTTGCCGTTCAGGATCCTGATTGCGGAGTATGGGAAAAAGATTGTATATACCAACCCTGGCTGGTTGAATACAAAGGTAAATTCTACGATTTTTATAATGCAGCAAATGGAGGAAAGGAACAAACCGGTTTGGCTCTCTCGGGTGACTTACTGAACTGGAAACGATATTCTGGAAATCCGGTCATACCCATTCGTCCGGGTGGATATGACGAAGATTTTGCTTCCGACCCAAAGGTTTTCCGCGATGGCGACCATTGGACAATGTTCTATTTCGGAGTCGGGAAAGGAGGTGCTCACATTATGGTGGCCTTTTCGCGTGATCTGGAGCACTGGACTTCACATCCCGAACCACTTTACAAAGCCGGAGGACATCCAGGCGGACTCGACAAGACTTATGCACACAAAATCTCGCTGGTTTATCGGAAGTCGAACGACACCTTCTATTTGTACTACTGCGCTGTAGGAAACAAGGGGCGGTGCATTGGTCTGTTAACCAGTCGTGAATTGTAATAATATTGAGACGATTACGAATGTCAAAATGAATAATTATTTGAATTGTATGAAAACTTATAAACAGACTATCAAGCGGATACAATTGTTAGTTACGGCAAACCTGTTGTTTTTCGTTTGTGCAGTAAACGCTCAGATTGTTAATGCAGAACCCCAATTACGTTGGGTGGACGTTAAGGAACTTTGTATAGAGGGGAAAGGATGGACAGACACCAAACATTTCTATGATCGGTTTCCGGCAAAAGCTGAAGGATTAATCCGTAAATCTGTTTGGGATTTAAGTGAAAATTCCGCCGGGATTTGTGTTCGTTTTAAGACTGATGCCACATCTATCTCAGCACGATGGACTTTACGAAACCGCAAAATAGCTTTGACCAACATGGCTGCCAGTGGTGTGAGCGGTCTCGATCTTTATGTGCGGTTTAATGGAGAATGGCGTTGGCTTGGTGCTGCAAGACCTGATTCTGTTACCAACGAAAAAAAGCTGACCGCAGGAATGTCGCAGGAGGTTCGTGAGTGCCTTCTTTATCTTCCGCTTTACAATGGAATTGAGAACCTTGAAATTGGGATACCTTTAGAAGCAAAATGTGAACTTCCGCCACTTCGCCCCATTAATATGAAACCAGTCGTGTTTTACGGCACATCAATTGTGCAGGGCGGCTGTGCTTCAAGGCCGGGAATGGCTTACCCTGCAATACTTTGCCGCCGTCTCGATTGTACTATGATTAACCTTGGTTTTTCAGGTAACGCAATATGTGAACCTGAGATAGCAACTCTTTTGGCAGAACTTGACCCTGCGGTTTATATGCTCGACCCGTTACCAAACATGAACTCTGAAACGGTGAAGTCGCGAATGCCGGAATTTATTGAGAAACTCCGGACAGTACATCCAAAAACACCTATAATATTGGTTGAAAACACCGAAATGGGTGATGCCCCCGTTAATCCTTCGCGGCGTGAAGGCTATTCGGCTTCAAATGCAATTTTACGAAAGATCTTTGAAGAACGCGTCAAGGCTGGTGACAGGAATCTGTTTTATATCAGGGGTGACAAGTTGCTTGGTACTGACGGGCAAGGAACTGTTGATCGTGTTCACCCCTCAGATCTTGGCTTTATGCGTATGGCAGATGTTATGGAACCGGTTTTGAAACGCGCTTTACGTGCAGGGAGGTGAAGGCTGCAAAATGAAATATTGAGATTCATAAGTAATTGAAAGTTTGTTTGCTGTGGCAATAGGCTTAATAATCCTTTTGTTAATTAAAACGCATATACATAATCCTTGTACTGACTGGCATTCTTGCTGCCTCTCAGCTCGTCGCAACTTGTCCAGAGTGAGCTGTATAATTTAGATTTTTTTATTGCCATAATATCTTTGAATCGGATTTTAATTATCTCACAAATATAACATAAATACGATTGCCACTAACGAAAAAGTATTTGCTCTATTTGTTTTGTTTTGATTATTGAAAGCAATTTATTGCACCTGCTTCGCAATATCTTTCATATCTTTGCATGATAATAATTCAAAGGAGATGAAAAAGATACCTTACGGGATAAGTAGTTTTGATAAAATAAAATCTGAAAATTACTATTTTGTTGATAAAACAAAGTACATCGAAGTAATTGAGGAAATTGGTTCACCCTATTTGTTTTTCCTACGTCCGCGCCGTTTCGGTAAAAGCCTGTTTATCTCCATGCTCGAACATTATTATGACATAAACGGTGCAGATCAATTTGAAAAATTATTTGGAGATACTTACATTGGACAAAATCCAACACCGAAAAGAAATTCATATCCTGTATTACGATTTAATTTTTCGATGGTTAAAACACAAGGAACTGTCGAACAGCTTAAATTTGGGTTTTGTCTGAATATCTGGGCTGAGATGGATGCTTTTATCTCAAAGTACAAAAACAGGTACAATTTTGACGAAGAAATTTCGAAAAAAATTGAAAGTAAGTTAGATCCGGGAGATATGTTGCTTGTTTTTCACAACGAAATGAAAAAAAAGCATGTTTCGTTTTACATGATCATAGATGAATACGATAATTTTGCAAATAATGTTTTGATAGAGCATAACGAAGAAGTTTATCGGAGAATTACCCATTCTGGTGGATTTTTACGCAATTTCTTCACTCTTATTAAGGGCTTGACCGACAACAGGGAAATAGACCGGCTCTTTATTTCCGGAGTATCTCCTTTAGTTATGGCAGATGTGACCAGCGGATTTAACATTGGAGATAATATTTCGCTTTGGCCTGATTTTGCCGCAATGGTAGGCTTTAACAGGAAAGAACTTAAGGGACTTATTGAGTATTATATTCCGGGACAACACGAAACACTTTTACCTATTTTATCAGAATGGTACGACAATTACTGTTTCGACGAAAACCTAATTGAAACTAATATTTTCAATTCAACTTCAATTTTGTATTTTATTAAGGAAAATCTTGCTTTAAAGCGAATTCCATCAAATTTGATTGATGAGAATTTGCGAACTGATTATGGCAAACTTCGTTTCCTGATCATACAGGATAAGAAACTTAATGGTAATTTTAACATTCTTAGTGAAATAGCTGAAACACAACAAACAGTAAGTACGTTGGTACGAAGTTTTTCATTAGATGAACTTATCTCGGATAATAAATTCAAATCACTGTTGTTTTATCTCGGATTTTTAACAATTGAAAGTATTGATTTTGCTGGAAATATTACCTTTAAAATACCGAATAAGCTAATAAATACCTTATTATGGGATTATATCCGTAAAGCCATCAGCGAATTTTATTCATTAGATATAAAGATTGATTTTCTTAATAAAGGTTTTTCACTTATGGCATTGGAAGGTATTTGGAGACCCTTATTCCAACATATTTTAGACAAATTCTATGAAGCCGTTTCAATTCGGGATTTTACTTTCCATGAAGAAGGTCTGAAAACTTTCCTCTTGGCATGGCTTAATCTCACAAATCTTTACGATGTAATTAGCGAAAAAGAAAAAAACAAAGGTTATGCCGATATTTGCCTTGAACCCGACCGAAGATTTACTGCCTATGTGAAATACGATTATATTATTGAGCTGAAATACATCAAAGCCGAAGAAATTGAAACTCCGGCAAAGGAAGAAGTTGCTGTAAATCTTGCTGTGAAAACGGCCACCGCTCAACTGATGCAATATGCCGCGAACAACAAATTCAAAACCACCAAAATTATCATCGTTGCTTCTGCAAAGAAATTGCTGTTTATGGATTGTTTGCCGGAATAGAATATATCATGTAACTATGGTGTTACCAACTTTATGGAGATTATTCCCGATTTGGGCTTTCTGATTTTATTTAATAAAGTATTTAAATTCAATACATTAAACCACGTGGCAGATTTCCTTTATTTTTGTAAACCGTTGTTTTAATTATCGCTAAAATCAAATTGGTTTTTACAGCTTTTATTCAACTACCCAACTTTTGATCATTGAGAGCATTTTTTTTTGTACCTGCTTCGCAATATCTTTCATATCTTTGCATGAGAATAATTAAAAGGAAATGAAAAAGATACCTTATGGCATAAGTAGTTTTGATAAAATAAAATCTGAAAATTACTATTTTGTTGATAAAACAAAATATATCAAGCTTATTGAGGAAATGGGTTCACCTTATTTGTTTTTCCTCCGTCCACGCCGTTTCGGTAAAAGCCTGTTTATCTCTATGCTCGAACATTATTATGATATAAATGGTGCAGATCAATTTGAACGATTATTTGGAGATACTTACATTGGTCAAAATCCAACTCCGTTAAGAAATTCATATCCTGTGTTGCGATTCAATTTTTCGATGGTTAAGACACAAGGAACTGTCGAACAACTTAAATTTGGCTTTTGCCTGAATATCTGGTCAGAGATGGATGCTTTTATCTCAAAGTACAAAAACAGGTACAATTTGGACGAAGAAATCTCAAAAAAAATAGAAAGTAAGTTAGATCCGGGTGATATGATGCTTGTTTTTCACAACGAAATGAAAAAAAAACATGTTTCGTTTTACATGATCATAGATGAATACGATAATTTTGCCAATAATGTTTTGATAGAGCATAACGAAGAAGTTTATCGGAGCATTACTCATGCAGGAGGATTTTTACGAAATTTTTTCACTCTTATAAAGGGCTTAACCGATGACAGAGAAATAGATCGTCTCTTTATTTCAGGTGTTTCTCCGTTAGTGATGGCTGATGTGACCAGTGGTTTTAATATTGGATATAATATTTCGCTGTGGCCTGATTTTGCTTCTATGGCTGGCTTCAACAGGGAAGAACTCAAAGAACTTATTGAGTATTATATTCCGGGACAATACGAAACGCTTTTCCCTTTACTATCAGAGTGGTACGACAATTACTGTTTCGACAATAAACTGAAAACCAAAAATATTTTTAATTCGATTTCAATTTTGTATTTTCTTCAGGAATATTTGCAAGGCAATGAAGTTCCGATTGAATTGATTGATGAGAATTTACGAACTGATTATGGTAAGCTTCGTTTTCTGATTTTGGAAGAAAGGAAATTAAACGGGAATTTCTCAATTCTCAGTGAATTAGTTCAAATGAAAGAAACTACGGGTAGTTTAGTCCGTAGTTTTGCTGTGAGCGAATTAATAAATGCAGAGAAATTCCGTTCACTTTTGTTTTACTTAGGTTTTACCACATTGAAAGAGATTTCACTCGCCGGAAGATATACCTTTACTATTCCTAATAAGTTAATAAACACCTTATTGTGGGAATTTATTCAAAAATCACTGAACGAAGTTTATAACCTTAAAATTGACAAAGATTTTTTGGAACAGATTTTTACAGATATGGCATTGGAAGGCAAATGGAAACCTGCCCTACAATACATTATAGATAAATTCTATGAAGCCGTTTCAATTCGTGATTTTACTTTCCATGAAGAAGGCCTGAAAACTTTCCTCTTAGCATGGCTTAATCTGACAAATCTTTACGATGTAATCAGCGAAAAAGAAAAAAACAAGGGATACGCTGATATTTGCCTTGAACCCGACCGAAGATTTACTGCCTATGTGAAATACGATTATATTATTGAGCTGAAATACATCAAAGCAGAGGAAATTGAATCACAAGCAAAGGAGGAAGTTGTTGTAAATCTTGCTGTGAAAACGGCCACCGCTCAACTGATGCAATATGCCGCGAACAACAAATTCAAAACCACCAAAATTATCATCGTTGCTTCTGCAAAGAAATTGCTGTTTATGGATTGTTTGCCGGAATAGAAAACATCTAATAACCTTCTTGCGCTTGGCGAAGAAGCGGATTTCGACACACTAAACTTTCTGCCAATGCTGAACTTGATACGAAGCGCAAAGCTTTATCTAAGCACTGAACCCGCTTTCTTGCCAAACGCCAGTTAGCGGTTCGTTGTTTTTTTAGCATTTTCTTGGTATTCCAAAATGTCACCAGGCTGACAGTCTAATGCCTTACAAATGGCTTCGAGAGTGGTAAACCTGATTGCTTTTGCTTTTCCGGTTTTTAGAATAGAAAGATTAGACAAAGTTAAACAAACTTTTTCTGATAGCTCATTAAGTGACATCTTTCTCTTTGCCATCATTACATCTAAGTTTACAATGATTGGCATAGCTTAAACAGTTAAATCGTTTTCGTTTTGGATCTCAACTCCTCTTGAAAAAATAGTCGCAATGACATAGATTACGGCTGCCATTAAAATATATGCTTGACTGTCCGCCCAAAACTGGTTTAGGGTGTCGATTTCAAATCCATAATGCGGTAAATTTTTGGTAGTTTGTTGAGCCATGTAACTGATGAGTCCTATGGAAAGAGTGTAGTAACTGATTTTTGTTATCTTATCGGCAACATAGGTGCTAAAAGGTTTCAACAAATCGAGCTTGGTTAAAAGCTTGATGACAACGTAGAATAAACATGCCTTCAGGATCGAGATGACCAGGATAAAACCATACACACCGAAAAACACCCATTTATTAAGATGATACATTTGACTCAAGTCCAACTTTTGATATAAGTTTTGGACAAATTCTGGTTTAAAGAGACTGAAAATAAAATTGACTATCAAAGCTCCGGCTTCAATGCACAAGCCAACGAAGATGACCCAAGCAACAATATGCAGGCCATTAAATACGAAGTTGTTTCTTTTTGACATAGTTGTTAAAAATTAAAATTATTTTGCAAAGATAACAAATAATTATCGAATAGCAATAATAATACATTTATATTCAAAAAAAATAAATCTGAAAATACAACAGCGCTGACTGGATTTTTTTCAATGATTTGAATTCGTTAATTTCATGTGTTTACAATTTATTTTTTTAATTGCCACATAGCCTGCCCCGATCCTTGGGGGGAACTTGCCATGATAATTATCCTGCTGTGTGAGAATTACTGCTCATGGCGCGTTTCACATTATCAAAATTTTTCATTTACTGAAATAATAGGAAGGTAAACTGTTATTTGAATATCCAAATTACTGAAAGGTTTTTTATACAACAATTTACAAAAAAAGCGCAACTCATTTGTTTGAGATTGCGCCTTTTTTATTTTTGCATTACAGCTGCCTAAATTTCAGTGCTTGGCTTACTTTCATTATTTATTATTGATTTGGAACTTTTTGAGTTACCGTTTGAACCAAAAGAAAATGAAACTGTGAAATAAAGAACCTGAGTTTCTATTTTGCGCCAATTATTGGCAGTGAAATTTGAACCCCATGAAGTATAGCTGTTCTTAAGGGTGTTAAAAACATCAGAAGCACGAACTGTCAAGGAGAGCTTATTTTTTATAAAATCTTTTTTTACTCCAAAATCCATCGAATATTGTGGTTCCATTTTTGAATAAACACCTATTATCGGACCTGCATAATTTGCAATCAACTGAAATGAAATGCTTTTTGAAGGTGTCCAGCTCGAATTTATACGACCAAGATATGAGTAATTACTGGTAGAATTGCCTTCAACATCATCTTTAATCAGATTTCGGAAAAAGCTCGCATTTCCGTTTATTTTCCACCAGCGATAGACCGATTGCTCGAAAGTAAATTCAAGTCCGTAATTCAAACTTGATGACATATTTTGTGGCGACATCCTTGATATTCCTTTATCATCAAGGTGTGTTACCTGATTTATTGGGTTATTTATGTGCTTGTAAAATGCTGTAAAGCCTAAAATCGTTTTGTCCCAGTTACCATTATATCCAATTTCAAATGAGTTAATGTATTCCGGCTTCAAGGCAGGATTTCCACTGCGGAAAACTTCAAGATTTGACCTGTCAATAAACGGATCTATCATTCGGGCAGATGGTCGTTTTATTGTTCGGCTATAACTGAGTTGTAAATTGTTCTTTTCATTAATCGGATGTATAAAACTCAGAGAAGGATAAAAATTGAAATATTCCTGACTAATTTTTTGATTGTTAACATCTTGTTTACCATCAATATAAGTTTGCTCAAGCCGAAGTCCGGTTTCAATTGATGTGCCTCCAAGTTTCCCTGACCAAAGGCTATAAATTCCATGAATCTGTTCGTTATATTTAAATATGTTCCGCTGAATAAGATCCTCAACCAGTGTTCCGGTAGTTGAGTTATACAGATGGAAATCGCTTTCGTTGCTCCTTACAATACTATGCAAACCACTTTCAAGTTTCGAACCATTTTTAAAAGGCAAAACCCAATTAATTTGAAGGTTTGAATTGAGAATGTCGGAATTATTAGTTATTTCCTGTAATTCAGTTTTTGTTTCATACTGATATGTTTGTGGTTGATTAATTGAACCCGATGAATTGGACAGAGTGTAATCAACAGTCAGTTCTTCACCCTTTTTATCAAACAGTTTCCTGTATGCCAACAAATAATCGTTCGAGTTTTCCTTTTCGTTTTCTGAATTGATCACAAAAACGCTTCCTGTTCTGTTCATTGACTTGTCGAAATATTGTGAAAGTGTTTCGTCTGCATCAGTCTGTTTAGCAGGATTATACGAATAACTAAGGGTAAGTTTGTTTTTGGAGTTGAAATTAATATTTGAACCCAAAGTGAAACTGTTTTTATTAATGTCGAGATTTGTTTTGGCATCTTGTTGCAAAAATGGGACAGGTTCTGCATTAAAAGCCTCTCTGAATAAAAAGCGGGAGGCCACGGCTATCTTTTTCATTCCGCTGAACGAAGCGAACAGGTTAGTTTTGCCAACGTTGTAATTTAAGTTTGCCGATTCGTTATATTTATTACCCGTTCCTAAAGTAAACATAGCATTTCCACTAAAACCTGCTGTTTTCACTTGTTTCATTTTAATGTTGATGATGCCACTTTTGCCTTCCGGATTATATTTAGCCGAAGGATTATTAATAATTTCGAGGCTTTCGATGTCAGCAGCAGGAATCTGGTCGAGTTTAGTTGCATCAATTGAAGTTGGCCGCCCGTCAATAAGTATGCTAACACCCGAATTACCACGCAAATTCACTACACCGTCAGCATCAACAGCCAGACCAGGTATATTTTTTATCAAATCTATGGCTGTACCTCCGGTTGAATTTATATCCTTCGATACGTTGATTACCTTTTTGTCAATTTTTGATTGAAATGTCTTTTGAATTGCTACAACCGAAACCTCTCCGACAGCAGTAGTAACTTTATTCAGGTTGACTTTTCCTAAATCTAAAATGAAGCCTGGTTTATCGAATACAACTCTTTGCACTTTCTTATCCTCATATCCTACAAATGTAATAGCAAGAGTGTATTCACCCAAAGCTATTTTCGACAGTTCAAAAAATCCTTTGTCGTTTGAAATTGACCATGTTGCAATAGTTGTTTTATTCAACTGATATAACACAACATTTGCAAACTCTACCGGAATCTGATCCTCCGCATCAATTAAAATCCCCTTAATTTTACAATTTTGATCAATAGGAACTGACTGTTGAGCATGAATGCTTTGGTACAGCGCAAATAACAGAATGACCGAAATTATTGTTTTTAATGTTCTCATAGCCTAATCCTCCAATATTAAATTTTCGTTTTTATGAAACGAAAGTAACAGGTCTGTGACCGGAGAAATTCAATAAACGATATGAAGCTGGAGAACTGAGGTGTGAAATGACTTTTTAAAGCTGCGAGTTTTCAAAAATATTTCAATTGATTGAGATATGGAATAATACTTTAGCCAAACCACAATTTAAAATCAGTGATACGTGCTTTACTTACCAATATTTTTTCGGGGGCAGTTGGTTTTAAATTGATTGAAAGCCTGCTGTTAAACCATAAATCAACGTCTTTAATAGCTTTTCGGGAAATAATAAACTGCCGATTCGCCTTGTAAAAATCTTTTGGATTCAGTAAAGCAGACAATTCGTCTATAGTATATTGCATGACAAAGGTTTTCTGGTCATAAGTAACTGCCTTTACAATGTTTAAATCAATATAAATATAGGCAATATCACTGATTATCAGGGGAATTAATTTATCTCCTTTTATGTTGACAAGAAAATGGGTCTTGTAATCAATATTGGGTTTGATAATGGATAATATTTTCTTCAACTCATCAGAACTGACATTTCCTTTCGTCATACTTTTAAATTTATTGAGAGCTTTTTTTACTGCCGTTGCATCAATTGGCTTTAGCAAATAGTCAATACTATTAACTTTAAAAGCCTGCAAAGCATAAGCATCATAAGCGGTTGTAAATATTACGGGGCAATTTATATCAACAAGCTTAAATATTTCGAAGGCAGAGCCGTCTGCAAGGTGGATGTCCATAAATACTAAATCGGGATCTTCATTCAATTCGAACCACTCGACGGTATCAACAATACTTTCAAGTACGGCAATAATGGTAATACTGCCAATCTCCTTGAATATGCTCTGGAGGTTGCGAACTGCCAATTCTTCATCTTCTATTATTATGACGTTCATGGCTTAAGTAAGGGTATTTCGACTACAAAGTTAATATTGTCATTCTTTATTATTATATCTTTACCTACAAGAATTCGGTATTGGTTCGACAAATTAACCAGACCCAATCCTGTCCCCGATTCAGGGGCGTATTTTTTATTGATGTTGTTAATCACAATAAGAGTATTTAAATCGGTTGTAGAAACTGAAAGTTCTAAGGGATGCCGTTTGCTTATCTCGTTATGCTTTACGGCATTTTCAATCAATATTTGTAAAGCAAGGGGTGGTATTTTAAATTCAGCGAGATTTTTGTTAATATTAAGTGATAAAGTAATGTTTTGATTAAAACGCAATTTGATAAGAAAGAAGTATGACTCAACAAATTGTAATTCATCATTTAAACTTACCAATTTGTTTTCGTTTGCCTGAAGCGTATAACGTAAAACAGACGATAAATGGTTGAGGTATTCCTGTGCTACCAAAGGTGTTTCTCTTATCAATGTCGTCAATGAATTTAGCGAGTTGAATAAAAAGTGAGGACTTACCTGGTTTTTTAATGCATCAAATTGCCTTTGAAGGTTTTCAATTTTCAAATTTTGGATTTCCAACCTATTTCGTTGATTTTGATAAATAACCTTTATAACGTATATGCAGACAATTACAACTAAAGCAATGAAAAAATCTTTAAAAAAGAATAAGCTTTCATGTTTTTCTGCCTCGACTCTGGGAAAAATTGTACTTTTAAATAGAAACAGAAAATGACTGAGAAAAAGTACGATTGTAAACGAGACAATCACGGCTATAACAATAGTTACCGGTTTGTTTAATCTATTGGTTTGAAGAGGTTTTAGGATGTAGAAATTTATCAGAAACAATAAAAAACAGATAATGAAGGTTATGAATATTTCGGATAGGATATTAAAAGTAAATTGAACCAATGAATTTTGGGAAGAAGAATGGGAAATAGATTCATCAAAGATACGGCTGAAATGCACTAAAATACTAATGGCTATTGAAAGCCAAAGCGTTATAACAATATATCTTTTTTCAATACTATTTCCCATTCTATGAATATTTATACAATTACAACCTGACTGCATTTCTTTAAAATTCACGGTAAAGATAAAAACAAAGCGCGATTAATTCGGATATACTTTTCTCTTTTCCATTGAGATGATAATTAACGAGTTTTAATACAGTTTTTCATTTGCATGCCGGACGTACTTGAATGTCTCTCTTTTTTGCAAAAAAATCTTCCCATCCTTTATTATCCCAGTTAGGACGATTCCCTTGTTCATCAAATAGTTGGCAATATACACAGGACCAGAAACCCGCATAAATATGATAGTATCTTTTCCCGTTGTACTCAATTACGGTAACATCGGTTATTTCACAAAGTTTCTGATCGCCAATCAATTCTGTGATTTTTTGCTGTAGCCATACAGGAAAATCATCGGAACTGTTAAGCAAATCCTTCTTGTTACACGAAAGAATAACAAACACAGAAAATATAGTGACAAGAATTATCAATTTTTTCATGAATTCTATTGTGCCTAAAGTTTTTCAATTAATTCGCATATAATTTCCGTTTGAAATAAAATGCTACATTTACCAAAGCAACCATTACGGGGACTTCAACTAAGGGGCCAATAACTGTGGCAAATGCGGCTTGCGAATTAATACCAAATACTGCAATAGCCACTGCAATTGCCAGTTCGAAATCATTGCTTCCGGCAGTAAAAGCCATTGTTGTTGATTTTTCGTACCCTTCACCGATCCATTTTGCAATAAAAAAGGTTGTAAAAAACATGAAAGCAAAATAAATGGTATAGGGTATTGCAACTCTGATTACATCGAGAGGTAAACCTATGATTTTTTCACCCTTTAATGAGAACATTACAAAAATTGTAAATAACAATGCAACAGGTGTTAACCATGAAACCTTTGAAATATATTTACTAAAGTACCATTCATTTCCTTTCCAACTGCGAAGTGCAAAGTTGGACACTAAACCGGCAAAAAATGGTATTCCCAGATAAATCAAAACTGTAAGAGCAATTTCGGAAATTGAGACATCAACCACTACTCCTTGCAGACCAAAAAAAGGAGGCAGGAGAGTAATAAATACCCAGGCATAGACGGAATAGAGAAGCACTTGAAAAATTGCATTAAAAGCAACCAATCCTGCAGCAAGCTCTGCATCACCTTTGGCCAGATCGTTCCAAACCAAAACCATCGCTATACAACGTGCAAGACCTACAAGTATTACTCCTACCATTAATCCCGGATAATTATGAAGGAATATAATGGCAAGGAAAAACATCACAAATGGACCAATAATCCAATTTTGCGTAAGCGACAAACTTAATAGTCTGACGTTTTTGAATACCAAAGGAAGTTTTTCGTATTTCACCTTGGCAAGCGGCGGGTACATCATTAGTATCAAACCAATGGCAATTGGTATATTTGTAGTGCCTGAACTTAAAGAATTCCAAAAACCTGAAATACCGGGCATAAAAAACCCGATAATAACTCCTGAAAACATCACAAGGAAAATCCATAATGTTAGATAGCGGTCAAAAAAGGAAAGTTGTATTTTCATGATTTAATGGTATTTATTATTTTAACAACAGATGTTTTTATTTTTTTTACTGCTTCCTGAGCAGTCGCATGAAGGTTCCGAATTGTTGATGATTCCGTTGATTACTCCTGTGGCACATCCAACACCTGATTTGACATAAATAGCACCAAATTGGCAATTTAGGGCGCAGGCACCACATTCCATACAATCATCAATATCAACAATGTGTGCTTTTCTGTTACTGATTTCAAAAACAGCATGAGGACATACTTCGGTACATAATCCACAGCCTGTACACAAAGCGGATTCAAGTTTCAGTGTGACAATGTTTTTTATATACTGCATCGTTTTCATGTCAAATTAATTTTGTAATTATGAAAAGGATAAAACCAACAAGTGCGAAGGTAATCTGAAAAGGAAGTGCCCATTTTATTTCCTTTTTTACCCCTGATAATGAAGTGAAAGTTGAAGAACCGGTAAAATTCATTGTCATAAATGAAGCAATACTTACATTAAACAAACCCAATGTCAGAATTTCCAATAAAGGGATTTCAAACGAATAAAACAGAATTAGTGTCACAACTCCTCCCCAAAATGCACCTTTCATTGCGAATGATCGAAAAGGTACAAATGGTAGTAATAATGGTGCAACTACGATTCCTGAAATATAAGCTCCAAGTATGCTTAACAGAATTAGGGGACTTGTTTCCACCATTTTGGAGAAAATAAAACCTGTTCTATCAAGCCCGGAGAAAAAAAACAATAAAACGAGAACAATCATCAGCTTATCCTTCCCATACATCAAATCAACAGGTATAAGTTTTGCCCGTTCGTGGAATGGGAAAGTTACTTTTCGCATTGCGGAAGTGGCTTTATAACCTGCAAAAACAAATGATTTGATGTCTTTTGCAATTATTGGCCCATAAACAACCTTAAATCCGGTTTGCTCCTTTACTTTATGAGCTGAAATTCCAACTGCACCCAACTGCGGTACGATAATCTTTCGATGCTTAACGATGTACTCCAATGCAGTATTTTTGATGCTTTTAATGAGGTTATTTGTTCCGAACGTTCCCTTACCTGCGGCACACCATACATTGATTCCATTGGTATCGAGTACCAAAATCCAAGCGTTTAATGAATTTAGATTCTTACGCAATGAATCAAAGGACAATTTATAGTTTGCTGTGACAAACACATCCGATTGGTTGTTTGGCATTCCCACTTTGTATAGGCCTGGAGAAACCGAGTAACTATCCCGTTTTATTCCCCATATTACTTTGACTGCTCCCCAATAATCTGAAATGTTCAGACGGGTCGAAACTGTTGGAACCTGCAAAGTTAGAGGTTTTAAAGACTGAAAATCAACTGAGAAATTCATATCAATTTTTCAATCAATTAAATTTCAGGTTATTAATGTAAAATTCATAGAACTGAGCCTTAATCTCATCTCTTACACGAATAAACTCACTTTGGATAAACTCTTCGGTTCCTGTAGCATGAGAGGGATCGTCAAAACCAATATGCAGTCTGTGTTTTACTTTACCAATAAATGCGGGACAAGCTTCGTTAGCTCCGCCACAAACTGTGATTACATAATCCCATTCTTCTCCGAGGTACAAATCAACTGAATCAGAAGTGTGGTGGCTAATATCTATGCCAGCTTCTTTCATAACGGCAACTGCTTTGGGGTTAAGTTTGCCAGAAGCTTCTGTACCTGCTGACCGAACGATAATTCTAGGATCGAACCATTGTAAAAAGCCTTCAGCCATTTGGCTTCGGCAACTGTTTCCTGTACAAAGAATTAAGACTTTCATATTGTTATTTGTTAAATTATCAAGACACGCATGAATAATTTTCCGGAAGTTGAATTTCATTCAGAAAGTCCAATAGAATCTTTTTCATCTCCTCAACCTTTCTATAATCGAGGCAATAGTTCATTTTAGCGCCGGAAACATGTCCTTGAATCAATCCTGCTTCTTTTAGTTCATTCAAATGCTGATTGACAGTTGAACGACTAAGAGGCAACTCTTCGGAAATATCGCCGGAAATACAGGTTTTAGTTTCGGCCAGAAATTGTAGGATTTGCAGTCGCGCCGGGTGGGCAAGGGCTTTGAATAAATTAGCCCTGTCCTGAAGTACTTCATCGAAAAGATCTGTTTTTGATACTACCATAACTTTCGTTTTTAATTTACGGCGTAAATATACGTCAAATATAAATACAACGTATTAATACGTCATATAATTTTCAAATTATTCTTATTCATTGATATTTAGCAATATGAATGGCGGAAATAAATTTTTACCTGTTGGTATCAGGTTGCTAAAAATGGAAAAAGCTCAACCGGTATCAGTTTACCGGTTGAGCTTTTTAAAAGTATTAATGATTCTATTTAGTAAGAATCAATTATTCTATGAAATCAATCTGCTTTAATAAATTTACGATCTGCAATCAGATGCTGTCCATTAGTTATTCTGATTAAATAAATGCCTGATTGTAGTTGTTGAATATTTATGTCTGCATGACTGGAGCCGTCATTACTTAGTTGTTGATTATAAACACTTCTACCTGCTACATTCCTGATATCAATGACTATATTTCCATCAACCGGATTATTAAAATCAATTCTAAGTAACTCTTTTACCGGATTCGGGTATATTTCAAGTTCAGATTTGCTGAGAATATCAATCGCTGTAATGCTTTTCGATACCACGACAGGTTGCGAATATTCCGAAAAAGCACTTTCGCTAACCGCTTTCAACGTCACATCGTAAACTCCGTCATTTGCAAAGGTAAAATTAACATCTGCACCTGTCAAAACTATTCCATTACCAAAATTCCATTCGTATTTAACTCCATCTATTGGCTCAATTACTGTGAAATTATTCTGTCCGTTTATAGCCGATGTGCGCCAAACCGGTTTGGAAAGCAGTACAAATGAGGTGTTTTTCTGACAAGTATTTTGGCTGATTACCTGTACTGTATATTGCTTATCAGAACAAAGACTTTCACCTGTAGTTCCTGTTCTTCCGTCAGACCAGTAATATAATACATCTTTGATTTCTTTACCTGCTTCATCAAGCAACTTCACCGTGGCACTTCCGTTACACTTGTTTTCAGTAGGGTCGTAAAGAGTAAGGTTAATTGCACCTTTGCAATTTGGAAGTGATGCACCCGCTACTACATTGTGTTTAACAGTTCTGGTTTCAGTGCAACCTGTTGCAGTTGTAATTGTACATGAAACTTCATAAACACCGGTTTTTTCGTAAAGGTGTTCAGGATTTTTTCCATCGCTGAATTTGCCATCGCCGAAGCTCCATTTTATGGTTTTGATTTCCACAGGGCATACAACAGAAAACAAGAAGGTGTTAGGAACAGCTTCCTTTGGTTTAATGACCAAATCAAATTTACAGCCCACATTAGCCAATATATTTTCAACTTTTACCGCTGCACAATAATCACTAACGCATCCTGCCACTGTTGTAATTATCAGACAGACCTTATATTCCCCAAATGCTGCATATTCATGAGTTGGTTTCAATTCGGTGCTGGTAGTATTATCGCCAAAATTCCATTTACATTCCTTTATATC
The DNA here is from genome assembly GCA_903834845.1 of uncultured Bacteroidia bacterium. Taxonomy (GTDB): domain Bacteria; phylum Bacteroidota; class Bacteroidia; order Bacteroidales; family Prolixibacteraceae; genus JAAFHB01. Next base: position 34,768 of record CAILKW010000394.1, read on the forward strand.
ACCTGTTGACAAATTGGTAAATACCATTTTTTTCATCATTGCCGGATCAGACCATAATTTGTTGGTTGCCGTAAAATTGGCCTTACATACTAAATTAGTGACAATTTCTTTGATGCTAATTATTTTGATATCTACTCCTTCCTTGCAGGTGGAGACTTTTTCAGCCAACTTTTCATAAGTGAATTCAACGTATTGGCCTTCCTTCAGTTGGAAGTCGGTTACAATTTTCGCCGGAACGAAGAACATACCGTTTTCCACTGTGATTACAAGTCCGCAACCGGTTGCAGAAGCATGACTTGTTACCTTGCCTTTGCCTGTAAATTTAACTACAGGTTGAGGTGCAGTGCCACCTTCGAATTGAGCTTTCAGCTCACCATAACAAACTTTGCCTGCCTTATCAATAACTTTAAGGTTAACAAGGTAAGAATTTGCGACTTTATAGGTGTGTATCGGTGAGGGTGAATCCGAAACAGTACTATCTCCAAACATCCAGTAGTATTTTGAGCCTTCTGCCTGAGCAACAGTTTTAAATGTGTAGCTAACCGGAGTGGTGCTATTTTTTGTAAAAGTTACAGCGAGGTTACAAACCGAAGGTGGAGTAATATCTGCAATCTTTGTGATTTTGGCCGAAACACCTGCTGAGCAACCAGAAGGTTTATCTTTTAATAATTCGTAA
>CAILKW010000395.1 GCA_903834845.1 uncultured Bacteroidia bacterium
AACATATTATTGACCGGCCATGGTTCTTTTTGTAGGGCAGCTGTCTGTAATCGAACATTTATGCAAGAAAGAAACGTTTGCCGGTAATGGAATATTTATACTTTGAAACCTCACAATAAAGCACCACAAACAATATTTGGTTAGCAGCAACTAAACAAAGTAAATGACAAATAAATACCTAACTCGATTGATAAGTTGGTCCAACAAAAGTAAGAAGCAATTAATGGGTAAACAACATGTACTTGGACGCACTATATTTCAACTCGACAATGCTGAATCTAAACATTTAGACCACCCATTCTTTGCCGATAACTGAACAATTAATCATGATTTTTTTGCAAACCTGCATATCGAAAAATAATTTTTGGTTTTATTACAATTTTATTTGAACTATTGTATTATTTATTACTTTTAAAGCCTGAAAATTTGATGAGACCGATCTTTACAATGCCTGAAGAAATGGAGCATTTCTGTAAAAATGGACTCGGAAGAAATTCTGTTTTTTGCCTGTCGCTTTGTATGGACAGGAATATGAGGATTCCTTTTCAGGTACATTAAGTTAAATAAGCTATGTGACTGAAGGGGCGAAGCTGTGAAAGGCCAATACAAAGGAAATTCGGTAAGTATTTGTATATTTGCATTTTAGATGATCATGAGATCGGTAAAACTGTTTTTCCAGAACTGATTCAAAGGTTGATCCGGTCAACTTTAAACAAAACCTAAAAAAGCCTCGTTCACTACATTTTATTGTTACAAACTATCAAAACTTAGCAAGACAAACATAGATATATTGAAGTAATGATTATTTTTGTAATGATTTAATAAAAAAATGGAAATACTTAAATTACATAATCCTGAAAATCAAAGTTTTGGTTCATTAGTTTATGAGATGATTCAAACACTTTCTTTCTTTAATCTCAATGATTCTGATCAAATAAATATTGATTTAAGCGAAATAAAAAATTTATATCCCTTTCAGCTATTACCATTAGTTTCTCTAATAAATCAATATATTTCAGATAAAAAATCTATTTATATAAAATATCCTGAAAATCAAACTTATTTTAATGCTATTGGTTTTTATAAAGGGTTCGATTTATCATTTTATTCAAACTGGGAAAAAGAGTTGGGGAATTATAAAGATAAAGGGTTTTTACCAATTTTAGTCATACCAACAACACCCAACAAAGAGGCACAAAAAACAAGAGAAGGCGTTTTAAGTATTCTGGATATTTTGATTTCTCAGCAGCTTAATTTGTCACAGTCATTCAGAAGCCCTTTAAATTATTTGATTTCAGAGGCTATTGATAATGTTTGCGACCATGCTTGTATTGACAAAGCCATGATAATGGTGCAATATTTTGATAGTTACTTCGATTTGTGTATAACCGACAACGGTATTGGCCTTTTAGGTTCTTATCAATCAAATAGTTTCAGCAATATTGCATCTGATGATGTTGCAATGCAACAAGCAATTATTGGTAAATCCACAAAAAAACAAGCTATCAGTAGAGGCTTTGGTATTAGTACTTCGCGCAATCTATTAGTAAATGGTTTAAACGGTGAATATTTCCTGTTTTCTGGTTCCGCCTTTTATTTTCAATCAAAAGATCACGAGCAAGTTGTTAAAATACCCACCTAAAACCGTTGGAGCGGAACCATTTTAGCATTGCGCATTCCTTTTCAAATTCCGGCAGATTTTGATTTTTATAAATTCCTTGAATAATAAACTATAATTTATTATGAAATTAAATATATCAATTTTAATCTCTGATATGTTGGCTACCCGCCAACCGATTATTGACTTTTTCGCAAATTTGACTAAAGGTACAGATGAGGAACTTATTTTTGATTTTGACTGTGTCAAATTTATTTCACGTTCAGCAGCAGATCAGTTTTATAAAGAAATTCAAAAAATAAAGATGCCGTTTCGTTTAATAAATGAAAATGAAAACATAACAAAAATGCTTGAAATTGTTAAAAAAACTCAGAACGGAGCAAACCGAAATTTATATGAAGTTCCAGTTATAGAATTTAATAATAATATAAACTTGAAAGAGTTTTTATTTAAGATGATTTGATAAATATTATTCGAAGGATAGAAAAGTTATTTTTCAAAATGCAATTAACATAAAATTAAACTTTCAC
>CAILKW010000396.1 GCA_903834845.1 uncultured Bacteroidia bacterium
GAGATTAAAAGCAAGCCATTGAGCCTGCTCCATGCCATGCGTCCCATCAGAAAAGCTCTGGTATATTCGAGTACCTGAAAGCGTGCAATAATATTCGTGGGCATATTAATTTTTACAACTTTCCCGTCTTTTACCTCACACGAGTTTGCAATTCGTATTACACCTCCTGTAGCAATTACCCGGTCGTTGCTAAATTCGAGAAATGGCTTTATCATTTTCAGTAAGGCATCCTCTTCAAGAATGCAGTCAACATCAATTGCAGCAAAGTATTTTCTGGTACTTACATTTATTCCTGCGTTTAGCGAATCGGCTTTCCCACCATTTTCCTTGTCAATCACAATCAGCTTATTATAAGCCCTGTTTGTAGATTTATAAATACCTCTGATTGGTTTTGTAGGAATTATGTAATTAACCATGAAATTCACTTTCTCCAACTTGTAATGAGCAATTATTTTTTCAAGCGAATCATCTTTACTGCCGTCATTAATTATAACTACCTCGAAATTAATGTAGTGCATCGAAAGTAAAGATCTGATATTTTCGATAATAGTATTTCCTTCATTATAGGCAGGGGCAAGTATTGTGATAGGCAAAGCATAAGGAGAAGGAATAACTACGGAATAATCAACAAAACTGTTTTTTCGCATGTACCTGATCATTTCCAAACCTGAGACAAATGCCAACACAATGTACGAAAAGTAAATCGCAATAGCATAGATCAATATACCATTTTCGATTAGGTAATTAAATATCTTAATAATTTCGTACATTAGATTCTGTTGTCTTTGGCATGAATTATAATCTTTTGTAATATTGGATCTGCTCCACAATAAATGGAATCAAGTAGGTCATTACCAATACTATTCAACATTGCCAATCCTTTGGCAGACAGAATACGCAAGTATATATCTGTTTCGTTTTTCAGAGCTTCTGCAAAAAATAAAACGTTTACCTCGTCAGACATCATTATCAGCGAACGAAGTATCTCTGTTTTATTCGCAATCTCTTCCTTACCATAAAGTTCCTGTAGTTTGGTGGAGTATGAAGGAATTGCCATTTTTCCAAGTGTACAAATAGCTTCATGTCTGATCTGCGAATCCACATCACTCAGTCGTTGAGTAACCAATTCAACGTTCTCGAATTGTTTGTAAATACCTGACATCTTGAGTGTAAAAAGTGACACACTCTTATTTGGACTTTTTAGCCACCTGCGTAAATCCGGAATTTTTCCATTTTTTTTTAATGATATAAGTGAATTTAGCTGGCCCCATTCTGTAAGCTGAATATCGGGATCGTTGTAGAAACTAAGCGGATCATCAGGATTCAGTTGAATCCATGCCAACTGAGCCTCTATCCGAAGAATATTGTTCCTTGAATTCAGATGTTTATAAATATGACTGTTTTCATCTTTGATCTTCATTTGAGCCAGCTCTCTGAATCCTTTTGCTTTAACATGCCACAATGAATGTCTTACTTTCTCGATTGTATATTTTTTTAGTCCTGCCAGAAAAAACAGTTCAACTAATTTTTCTGCACTTTCACCTGTTAAATTAGAGTGAAGCGATAATAATTCTGACGTAAATACCTCACGGTTGACCCGGTTTTTCATCTCTTCCAATAAAGATACCGGAACACCATCTGTATGCTCTTCGTACAGCCAGTCTGTAATATATTCCCGATACCGATCATTGCATTTAGATTTCAAATACTCTATGTAGCCATCCTGTAAACGCCTAATTATTATTACAATAGTTAAAATCAAAACAGATACCAACAGAACCATAGACATAAAGAAAATCAGCTTGAAAAGATAGTTAGTATTATCATAGTAGAAATGGATGCTGCTAAAAAATGTAACCTCTTTTTCTTTTACAGGTGATTCGGAATAAACGGGTAAAAAATCTTGGTTTTTGGCTTGTAGTAAAGTATCAGATGGAATGGTAGTCTTCAAAATCTTTGAAGTATCTGAAACCTGAACAAGACTATTACCTTGAGTTAATTTGCCTGCAACAGGAATATAATCAGATGGATTGAGTTTTTTTACAGATGTTATTTGAGTAGCTGGTGTTTCCGGTTTTCGACCTGAAACAACTAATGGTTGGCCCACCCTGACTGTATAACTTGCATCAAGATTGTTCCAAATCCTGATAGAATCTGCCGATACCTTGTAACGAAGAGAAATACGATAAACATTTTCGCCTACCTGAACAATATGAGGAAGCCTGATTATTAGTTTCATACCCTCAATAACCTTGTAATTCAAGTCGAGATTATTCCAAATTCGAATCGAATCCATAGGAACATTATAACGAAGAGAAATTCTGTAAACGTTTTCGTTAATTTTGATGGTATGATAGATAACAGCATTGGATTCCTGCCCTCCGGAACTGTAGTTTTGAATTAAAAGTACAATCAGAAAAAGTGATATAAAAAGAGAAATCCTCATCTATTACCTTAGTTTTCTGCAAAGAAACAACAGAAAATTACAGTAAACCAACAAGATAAAATGCCAGCCTAAAATCATATAAACAAACGAAAGTTAATAACTGAAAACAAAGGTTGAGGGAATCTACTTTTGTCACTATCAAAACAATCAAAAAATAAAACTGAGGCCAAAATCAAAAGTATAGCGGTCGCGTTTGGTATCCGAACTTACTTCATCTCTGGAATAACCTACGCTACTATCAAAGAATAGCCGAGATCCGATTTTTTGCTGATATTCGATTGCTATTTTATTGGATTTCAGATAATATAAAACCGGATCGAAAGCATACTGCTGCTCATCGGGAGAAATTCCAGTACCAAGAATTAATGATAAATAATTGTCAGCACCATTCAGATAGCGTCTGATTGTTAAGTTTGCAGATTGCGACCATGCATCTTTCCCGGGTGTGAGATATGGCTTCAATGAAAACCAGTAATCGCCCCAATATTTCCCTATAGATCCTGTGTAAATCAATACTTTATCATCGCCGAAAGTTATGATTTTGTCATCATCAAAATTGAGATACCTGAATCCAACCGACATTTCGAAACTTGCAGGTAATTTGAAATATGGCTCCATTGAAAGCCGGGAATACGGAAAATTCTTTTTGTTTGAAATAGCGGTGCTGAAATACATATAAATACCTTTTGCTATTGCAGGATAGGCATCTAACTCGATCTGATGACCTTCATTTCCAAAGCGTCCGGCATAGTTGTATCTTAAAGTTATGGTGCCGAGCTTAGTCGTCTTATGTCCAATTGCTGCAGAGGCAAAACTCCACGGAGCATTATCATTAAAAACGTAAATCCAGTAATTTAGGGTGAGTTTATTGACCATTTTTTCAAGTCGGATAGCCGAAAGCAAACTTTTCGATTTTTGGTCTGAAGGATTTAACCCAAGTATCTTATTTAGTATTGTTGAAGCTTCCTTTGAATTGCCTGATTTATTGAGTGCCCGCGCCTTTTTGAAAAGAAAAGTGTCGTCATTCGGATGATATGACAAAGCAATATCAGCATATTTAATGGCCTCAGGATAATTATCACTAAAAATCTCAGCATCAATCCTAGCATCTATGGCATCGTAATAACCGGGGCGTTGGCCAATAATCTTATTCAGTACAATACGTGCCGAATCGTATTTATTATCCCAAATATAAGTTCTTCCTATTAAAACAGCAGCATCCCAATATGTACTGTCACGCGATAAAATTAGCCGACAAAGGTTTCTTGCATCCGGTTTTTTGTCTGAATATGCATATTTTCTTGCCATTGAAAGTAAGCTATCTGAAGGAATGTACCCCTTTGGCAAGGCAGTTTCCTTAAGCTTTGCGGTATCAGAATTTTGAACTAATGGAATAATTACAATTGGATTATCGGTACTTTTACTTTGGTCGGTTTTTAAAATCGGGGATAGCGGTACAACCTCGTTGACGATTGCCCGTTCAGTCTGAGTTAATTCTGGCTTCCGACCTGAAATAATTAATTTCTGACCTACACTGACAGTACTATAACGATCAAGGTTGTTCCATATCCTGACAGAGTCAACAGTGACCTTATATTTTAATGATATTCGAAATACGTTTTCCAAAGGTGCTACAATATGAAAATGATTGTCAGGAATCAGTCTTACCAATGTATCTGCTTTATTATCTGTGATTTTACCCGATTCGCTTTTGTTGGAAAATATGGGTTTCGGATGCCTGATTATCAATTTCATTCCCTCAAAAACCGTATATTTCAGGTCAAGGTTGTTCCATATCCGAATCGAATCCATCGCCACGTTATAAAATAACGAAATCCGGTAAATATTTTCGGAACTTTTAACGGTGTGATATACTGATTCTTTGGAATCCTGCCCAAAAGTATTAGTCAGGCAACAAACAAACACTATAAACGGTATATACAACGAAAACTTCATCTTTTTATTAAAAGCCTTTTTACACGGATAGAGACCTCACTTGGACTAAACGGTTTTGTCATGTAATCATCAGCACCCAGTTTAAAAGCCTCAATAATAGAATCCTCATCGCTAAGAGTCGAGAGAACAATAATAGGCATTTTCAGGGAAAGCTCATTGCGAACGATGTTAATTAGCTCAATACCACCTATAAACGGCATGAGTAGATCAGTAATTATCAGATCATAATTTGTCAGTTTAATCTTTTCAATAGCGAGATTACCATTATTGGCAACATCAACTTCATATTGATCACTTTTAAGCTTATGCTCTATTGCCTTGATCATCATAAAATCATCCTCGCAAACTAATATTTTCATAACATGATAGTTAAGTAGAGTTAAATATAAAATTTAGTTGTTTTTAAATCATTTTCCTTAAATCAATTATTCCTAAATTTATGGTTTTTATTACCCTCTCAATAGCAACAAACAGATCATCCATAAATTTACTTTCGTTCTCAATTTTTTTTACTTCGGCAAAAGCTGAGGGAAGACCAACGAAAGCAAGGTCAGAGAGAAGTTTATGTGCTGCAAACCGTAATTTTTCGTGATCACCCGATAAGGCATATTCTTTCATTAGATTAAGCTTTTCAGGAGTATTTTCAATAAAAAATGCAATCATATCTTTTACGAAAATTTCATCTCCTCCCGACAATTCCCTCAAATATGTAAGATCAGGAACCGAATAATTCATGTCATCGGTTAAAACCTCGTTATTTATGAAACCTGAATTGGTGTTTTCCAAAGAAACCTGCATAAACCAAAATATTATCGTTTAATCACTTACAGATACAAAAAAAAGAATATATATGCCAGCTGTAAAAGTAGTACTTTATTCCTTAACAGTTAAAAAAAGACGGTTTAAATTTTTATTATCAAACCTACATCCTTCCAGAAGTGCCGGTAAAATAACTCAAATGAATAATCAAACACACTGCACTTTTCTTGTTCAGAAATATTACTTTTGTCGCTCAATAATTCTGGAGGGAGCTTATCGTTAATGAAAATCCTAACATTTGATTTTATTGTAGTTGGAAGCGGTCTTGCCGGTTTGCTGGCAGCGTTTCATGCGGCTGATAATGGAACTGTTGCCCTAATTTCCAAATCTGAATTAGATATCAGCAATTCATACCATGCACAAGGTGGTATTGCTGTTGCTATTGAAGATACAGATCATCCTGACTTTCACTTTGCAGATACTTTAATCGCAGGTCGCGACTTGTGCGACCGTGATGCAGTTTCCATACTTGTCAACGATGGACTTAATCGTGTTAAGGAACTTATTGAAATGGGAATGGATTTCGATAAAGATGAAAATGGTAATTTGATATTAGGACTTGAGGGTGGACATTCCAAACGTAGAATTCTCCATGCCGATGGTGACGCAACGGGAAAAATGACGACCAGTTTTGTACTGAAGAAAGTACTTGCCAGACCTGAGATTACAAAGTTTGAGTATTGCACCGTTGTAAAAATCATTGTCGAAGATAACTATTGCAAAGGGGTGCAAACACTACAATATATTGATGGTGAAAATGTTATTATTCTTGGCAAAGCCACAATTCTGGCAACGGGAGGTCTTTCACGTATTTATTCACGATCAACAAATCCTTATACAGCAACTGGCGATGGAATTGCTCTTGCATGGCAGGCAGGTGCACGGCTTGCTGATATGGAGTTTATCCAGTTTCATCCCACGGCTTTGGCCATTCCGGAACAAGAGGCGTACCTGATTAGTGAAGCTGTTAGGGGAGAAGGAGCACATATACTCGATGTTAATGGCATCCGTTTTATGCCCGACATCCATCCTTTGGCTGAACTTGCCCCTCGAGATGTTGTAGCCTCCTCAATTTATCATAGAATGCAAGAGACAGGATCAGTAGTCTTTCTTAGTCTGCAACACCTGAGCAACGAAAACCTGTCAAAACGTTTCCATTCAATAGATTCACATCTTAAACCATTAGGTTTTAATTTATTACACGATCTTATTCCAATTGCACCTGCAGCTCATTACATGGTTGGCGGAATCAGAACAGATATTTGGGGACAAACCAATATTGCCGGTCTTTTTGCATGTGGAGAAGTAGCAGCCACAGGAGTAATGGGTGCAAACCGCCTTGCAAGCAACTCTTTGCTCGAATGTCTCGTCTATGGCAAAAGGGTAGTAGAAAAAATACGTCATTTACCACACTGTATTCCCTTGAAAATGAGCCATGAATCAATACTGATGCATCAGGATACAGATCATGAGTTTCTGAAAGTAAAAAACGAGCTTGCCAATCTTATGACTGAATATGTTGGGATTGTTCGTAATGCAGAAGGTCTGGAAGCGGCTCTCAAACGTATTGAATTTATTGCGGAACAGTACAAGGATGGTGGAATGGATTATAATTACCACAAAATAATCAATCTAACTGACATCTGCAGGTTAATAACTCTCTCTGCAATTGATCGGAAGGAGAGCAGAGGTGGTCATATAAGATTTGATTTTCCTTTCGAGGTTGAAGGACAATTGCACCATATTATACAGGAAAAAGGTACTAATATCACATACGAAGCGGTAAGATTATCATGAATAAATCCGGATTAAACTTCGAGGCGATTAGGCATGTTGTTGATTATGCACTAAAAGAAGATGTAGGCAGTGGCGATATTACCACTAATTTGCTGATCCCTATTAATTTGCAAGCCAAGGCGACAATGGTGGCCAAATCATCAGGGATAATAGCCGGACTTTTCGTAGCAGAATACGTATTTCGAACTCTGTGTCCGAAAATTAAATGGAAACCTTTCGTAAACGATGGAGATATTGTTGCAAAAGGGGATACTATTCTGGAGATAACCGGATTATACCGTGCTTTGCTGACTGGCGAGAGGCTGGCATTAAATTTCATGCAAAGGATGAGCGGAATTGCAACAATGACACACAGTTACGTAAAGGAACTGGAAGGCTATAAAACTAAAATACTTGATACACGCAAAACTGCTCCCGGTTTACGTCTGTTAGATAAATATGCAGTAATGATAGTCAGCGGAAGAAACCACAGAATTGGACTTTACGATATGGTGCTCATAAAGGACAATCACATAAAGGTAGCAGGTGGAATATCAAAAGCTGTGGCTCAAATAAAGGAGAATTTGCCTCACGGAATTAAAATTGAAGTTGAAACAACTTCAATTGAAGAAGTTAAGGAAGCACTGGCTGCAGAAGTTGATATTATCATGCTCGATAATATGACTATCAACACAATGGCAGAAAGTGTAAAGATTATAGGAGGCCGTACCAAAATTGAAGCATCCGGAAATATTACTTTCGAGGGACTTAGGGAGGTTGCAGCCACAGGTGTTGACTTTATCTCTATTGGTGCACTAACTCATTCTGTTACTGCATTTGATATTAGCATGAACATTGAAAATTAAGAAAATTGAATCTTGTAATTGACATAGGAAACAGCCTTACCAAAGTATGCGTATTCGATGCGATGGAAATCGTGCAGATTGATAGTATGGAGCAGCTCAGTCTCGCTCGTCTTTACGAGATAAAGCATGTTTATCCTCATTTGAATAAAGCAATCCTTTCGTCAGTTGCTGATGTTGACCCTGAATTATTGAAGGAGTTAAAGAATGAATTCAGTTTTTTTATCGAATTCAATCATAAAACATCTGTTCCTCTCAATAACCTTTATGAATCGAAAGAGACATTAGGGCTTGACAGACTGGCAGCTGCAGTGGGAGCAGTTACCCTTTTCCCAGGGAAAGATCTTTTAATAATTGACGCGGGAACTGCAGTAACTTTTGATTTAGTTGACAAAAGAAGCTGCTTTCTGGGGGGGAATATTTCTCTCGGATTAAAAACAAGGTTTAGGGCACTTAACGAGTTTACCAAGAAACTACCGGCAATTGAATCTTCGGATCAATGGCCTGAAATCGGAAAAACAACGGAAGAGGCCATAAGAGCCGGAGTTCAAAACGGAATGATCTTCGAAATTGACGGAATGATTGACCATGTTAAGAAGACTTGGCCCAGTTGTCAGGTAATTCTTACCGGAGGTGATTCATTTTTTTTTGATAAAAAGTTAAAAAACACCATCTTTGTAAAATTTGAAATTACCCTCATAGGGTTAAACCGTATTCTTGAATATAATGCTGAAAAAAATTAGTTTATCATTCGCAATTGCGACAGCTCTTTTAATGCTTCCTTCTGTAATGAAGGCTCAAAATGAAAGTAGCACAAGTACGAGTTCCCCGTATTCCCGCTATGGAATAGGAACACTTAGCGGATACTCGGTGGGACGTAGCTCGGCCATGGGCGGAATAGGGATTGGAACCAGGTATGGTTTTCAGATTAATACTGCAAATCCTGCTGCTTATACCGCTATTGATAGCATGACCTTTCTGATGGAATTCGGGGTCAACTCAAAACACACACTTTATCAAACCGAAAACAAGAAAAATGGAGGTAATGATGTGAATTTCAATTATCTGTCATTTTCTATGCCCATTAAAAAGTGGTGGGCAGCAGCGTTCGGGATTCTGCCGTTGTCCGATAAAGGATACAATATTGCGGCAAACGTGGAAGCAACCAATGGCTACTCTTCAACTTTAATTACAGGTTCCGGCACCCTATCGAAGGCTTTTATAGGGAACGGTTTTAAACTTGGTAAAAACCTTTCGGTTGGTGTCAATGTATGGTATTTGTTTGGAACTCTCTCCGATACTTACTATTTGTACTTTCCTTATGATGCCGCGGCTTATGATTATCTGTTGGAAAACAAATTAACAGTACACAATTTTGGCCTCACTGCCGGATTGCAATATTCGTGGAAAACAAAAAATAAAAACTCCTGGACTTTTGGTGCTGTTTTCGAGCCGAAACAAAACATGTCATCCAAGTATATCATTCACGAAGAGCGAGTTCTATTCAGAAACTCTTCCTCAAGTACCCCGATTATTGACACACTTTCCCATATCGAAAACAGTACTAATGGGCTTAAACTTCCTTTGACTTTTGGTGCAGGCTTTTCATATTCATTTAAAAATAAAATTACTTTTGGTGCAGATTTATATCATCAACAATGGAGTCAGGCATCATTGTTGGGAGCCTCGTCACAGTATTTAACAAATAGTACTCGTTATTCCTCGGGTTTTGAAATAACACCGGATGAGTATTCGATTAGAAATTATTGGTACAGAGTACAATACAGAGTTGGATGTTTTTATGAGAATTCCTACCTGACTATTAATGGAGAACAAATTAAAGGATATGGTATTACCTTTGGGTTAGGATTACCTTTTAGCCGGGCACTATCATCGCTGAATATATCAGCCGAACTTGGTCGTCTGGGTTCAACTCAAAATAGTCTTATAAGAGAGTCGTATGCCAAATTTACACTTCATCTTCTTCTGCATGACAGATGGTTTATTAAACGGAAATTTGACTAAAATTTAAAATAAATTGAAATGAAAACCAGGTACAAATCTTTAATGGTACTAATACTGTTTTATATTCTCGGTATTGCCGGAAGTATAGCGCAGCCAAGAGTTATTAAAGGCATTGTTTACGGTTCCGATGGTAAACCTGCATCAGGTGTGACAGTTACTGCTCATCGCTCAAACGAAAGCTTCTTTACCAGTTTTGACGGAGCTTATGAACTTAAAGCCGATGCAAAATCCAAGTATATTAAATTTGCATTCCACGACAGGGAAGAAAAAGTTGATATTGAAGGTAACACAAGCGATGTGATAGATTTCGGTAAGAAAACTGAAACTTCTGTTGCTGATTTAGTTGTTAACGGAGATTTGGATCTTCGCACAAGAGCCCAACTCATACAGGCAGGAGTTAAAGAGTACGTAGAGACAGCCTCAATATTCGAACAGTTCTACAAACAGGGCGATTACAAATCAGCCTTGGCTCCTTGGACTATTGTATATATGAAATTTCCTAAATCATCGGATAACGTTTATATTCAAGGTATTAAAATGTATGAAGATATGATCGGCAAAGCATCTGAAGCGGAAAAAGATGCCTTGTTGAATAAAATTCTTGAAATTTACGATAAAAGGATTAAGTATTTCGGAAACGAAGGATATAACCTTGGACGTAAAGCTACCATCTATTTGAAATATATGCTTGCGCAAGCAGATCTTATGACTGACGAGCAGAAAAAACAGATCTATAAAACAGGTTATAACTGGCTTGAATCATCTGTTGACAAACAAGGAAAAGAAGCCGAAGCAGCCGTTCTTTTGCTTTTAAATCGTGCTACAGCACTATTGTTCAAAACCGGAGAATTCAAAGCCGACAAGGTGATGGCTGTTTATGATAAAACCAGCAGTATAGTTGAAGCAAATTTGGTATTGAAACCTGATGATGACAACTACCAAAAGGCAAAGGCCGGAATTAACAGGTCTTTTGTTGAATCAGGAGCTGTTACATGCGAAATTCTGGTCCCTCTTTATGAGGCCGAATTAGCAAAAAATGCAAACGATATTGCATTGCTTAAGAAAATCAACTACATGCTGAACCGCGAAGATTGCTCCGAAAGTAAACTTTATGCCGATGTAGCCGAAAGACTATACAAATTGGAGCCTACTTCACAATCTGCATTTTCAATGGCACGTCTTTTTCTGAAAAAGAACAATATGGCAAAAGCCATTGGTTATTACGAAGAAGCAATAAATACTGAAAAAGATAAATACGAAAAGGCCAATTATTGCTATGAATTGGCTCAGGTTATTTACTCACAAAAAGATTATCCAAGAGTTCGTAATTATGCACGTCAGGCAATAAGTTTGAACCCTGAATGGGGTAAACCGTACCTTTTGATTGGAAGGATTTATGCAGCCTCTGCAAAATCTATTGGTGAATCTGATTTACAACAACGGATGGTTTATTGTCTCGCCGTTGATCAGTTTATCAAAGCAAAAGCCATTGATCCTGAAACAACAACAGAAGCAAACAAGGAAATTACACAATATTCACAATATTTCCCTGGCAAAGAAGATGCATTTTTCGAAAATATTAAAGCTGGCAGCAGTTTCAAAATAGGAGGTTGGATAAATGAAAATACTATTGTGCGTCTTCGGTGATTTTGTAGAATATCATAAGGTTCAAAATAATTTAAGCATTACTTGCCTTTCTTTGGTTGCGGCTTTGCTTTTTTTATCATGTAGTTCAAAAGTTGCCTCCGATATTCCGGCAGAGCTGATAAGCAATAAAAAGACACCATCAGTTGAAGCCTCCGATTTTGAAACAACTTTTACCGATTCAGGAATTGTCAGATACTTCCTTAAAACCCCGAAATTATTAATATTTGATCAGGAAAAAGAGCCATACAAGGAGTTTCCGGATGGGTTCTATCTTCAGCAATTCGACGAAAACAAAAAAATCCTCTCAGAATTATCAGGCAACTACGGAAAAAACTTTGTACGTGAACAGAAATGGCTCGCAACCGGAAATGTTGTCATGGTAAATAATAAAGGTGATACACTTCGCACTGAAGAGTTGAATTATCTCACTCAGGAAGACAAGATCTATACCGAGAAATTTGTTAGTATCAAAAAAGGGGATCAATTTATAACCGGAACAGGAGGATTTGAGTCTGATACACAAATGTCGAAGTGGACTTTTAAAAAAACTCAAGGACATATTTATGTTGAAGAAAAATAATGTCGGATAAAAGTTGAAATTTACTATCTTCGCACCCTCATAAAACAATTAAGAAAAAGTAATAATAAAGTAACCAATATCGATGGCAACATTACAGAAAATCAGAAACCGTGCAGGAATTGCAATTGCAATATTTATTGGCATGGCACTCGCAGCATTCATTCTCGGCGATTTGTTTAAATCAACAAGCTCAATACAGCGTGGCAATCAAATGGAATTAGCTGAAATTGACGGGAAAACAGTAACCTATCCTGAATTTCAGGCCAAAGTTGATGAACTTTCGGACATTTACAAAATGAATTCCGGCAAGACTTCACTTGATCTGCAGACAACCGAGCAAATCAAGGAACAGACCTGGCAAAGTGTAGTTAGAAATCTTACCATGAAAGATATCTACGAAGAGCTTGGTATCGCAGTAAGCTCATCAGAGCTTTTTGAAATGGTTCAGGGGAAAGAGCCTCATGCCATTATTCAAAGTATTTTTCGCGATCCGAAAACCGGTACTTTAAACCGCGGAGCATTGATTCAATTTTTGAAATACCAACAATCGAACAGCACAGGCAAAGAACGTAGCTATTGGCTATTTATTGAAGGTCAAATTATTGAAGAACGCTCGATGGCGAAATACAACAATCTTCTTTCAAAAGGACTTTACGCCACAAGCGATGAAGCAAAAAGTGACCTTAAGGGACGTAATCATAAAGCTGATATTCAATTTGTTGGTAAAATGTATGCCTCCTTCTCCGACAGTACCATAAAAGTATCGGACGATGAACTAAAAGCCTGGTACGAAAAGAATAAAGAAAAATACAAACAGGATAATAACCGAAATATTGAATATCTGGCCTTTCCGGTTGTTGCCTCCAAAACAGACGAGGATAAGCTGATCAAATGGATAAACGATATCAAAGCGGAGTTTGCTACCGTAGAAGATCCTTCTGCATTTGTGAATATTAACTCAGATGTTCCTTTTGATGCCACCTTCTTTAAAAAAGGAGAGCTTTCAACTGAATTGGATCAATTTGCTTTTGCAGGCAAAGTAGGAGATATTTACGGCCCCTATAAAGATGATAAAAGCTGGAAATTGGCTAAAATTCAACGATTTGAAGAACTTCCTGATTCTGTCGAAGCCCGTCATATCTTAATTAAAGTAAACACTCAGGAGGAGCTCACCAAAGCAACTGCAAAAATCGACAGTATTAAAAACCTGATAATAATTAAAGGCCAGAAATTTGAGGATCTTGCCCGCACAAATTCTGATGATACCGGATCAGCCGCTCTTGGTGGAAGTGTTGGATGGATGAAACGTGGAATGATGGTAAAACCTTTTGAAGATGCTGCATTTTTTGGAAAAATTAATGATCTTCAGGTTGTTAAGTCTCAATTTGGGATACATCTACTTCAGGTAACCAACAGAAGCAAAACAGCTTTGAATGTTCAAATAGCCACTGTTAATCGCCTTATTGAGCCAAGCACCCAAACTTATCAGGCAACTTATACCACAGCATCAAAGTTTGCAAGCACCAATCGGGATTCAAAAAAATTCAACGACGCTATTGTCGCACAAGGATTAAACAAACGTCTTGCCAACATACGTGAAAATGACAAAGAAATTGCAGGTCTCGAAAATTCGCGGTTGCTTATCCGCGCTGCATTTAAAGCTGAACCAGGTTCACTCATTCTCGGCGCAGAGGAAACACCTATATTTGAAC
>CAILKW010000397.1 GCA_903834845.1 uncultured Bacteroidia bacterium
GAATTCACTTGGAAAACCCCAGTGTCCATAACATTCGAGCCAGGTTTTCAGTCCGTATTTATGACTGATATCTCTCAGTCCACCCACATAATCGTAGGCTACTTTGTCTGCCACCATGCGCCGCATATCCCAAAGAAAACGGTCTGATGACTGTTGACTGTTTACTACCAATCCCTGATAGACAGGGAGATAAGGTGTAGGATCGTATTCGTATTTCTGTTTGAATTCTTCGATAAAACCGTCAGTAAAGTTCTGGCCACCAGTTTCGTAACTGTCCTGAACCACTACTTTAAAGCATTTTCTGTCGGCTTCAGGAATTCTTTTCAGGATTTCGCCAATATGTCCGTAAAAGTGTTTCTCTGTATGTTTCTTGCTCATTTTGTCCACTTCGTAACCTGTTGCTTCGGGCGAAGCCGGACTGTTGACTGTACCCGTTGGAGTCATACCGGTGCGTAAAATAACCCATTCACCTTCAGGTACATCCCAGTTTAGCGTGCCATCAGCTGACAGATATTTTGTGATGTCCAACACTTTTGATGCGTCAATCACAGTTGCGTTGTCATCCACCTCAGCCTGTTTTGGCCATTGATAATCGCGCCAGTAGGGTAGGGGTGTTGGGTGCATTTTGGCCAGAGTTTTTTCGCTGTAACGCTCTACACGTGGTGCCGAAGCCAGAATCACCTCTGCAAGTCCGCTCTTGGGGTTTGAATTTTTAATTAACAGTCGGAAATTTGTAGCAGTGACTGCAGGAAATGAAATTACTACAGGGGCATAAGGCTCAAAACCTACATTTAGTGCAGGATTGGATCTGTTGATCTGAAATTCGGAAAGGGTACGAAACTGACCGGTTTCTTCTTTAATCTGAAATTGAGCCATTGCAAGCATGGGATTTTGTGTAGAGCGAACTGAAAGACTTCGTGCCGTAAACGGTTTTTGTGCTTCGAAGTTGATTATAAATTCATCTCCTGCAGGAAAAGTGATTCCTGTTTTTTTGTCACCATCGTTGATTTTTGCGAGATCGGCAACTTTTGGTAATGAGGTAATTGTACCATTTTTACTGTTAAGGATAAGTTGATCATCTTTAGGAACTGGGTAAGCTATTACCTTCACATCCTGAAACAGATCAATTGGTTTTACCAGTTTTTGCGCAAGTTTCTGTGGTCCTTTAACCAGTAACTCCGAAGTGGTCAGGTAGCGCATTGCCTGCTCTGCATTTATCCATGGCCCGCCCGACTGACTCCAACCAGGGGAGTTAAAAATACCGATATCAATGTTCAGTTTTGTGGCTGTTTTAAGAGCTGCATGTAAAATCTCCCACCACTCTTCAGTCAGCATTTTAACCTTCCCGTAAGGAATATCACTTAAACCAATATTCCCTATGAAAGCGCGGTTTATACCAGCTTCTTTCATTGAATATAGGTCTCTTTCAACACCCTCTTTGGAGATGTTATCGGAAATCCAATACCAGTAAACACTTGTTTGCATTGTATCAGACGGGGTGATAAACCCACTCTCAAGCGATTCTTTTTGCGAAACTTTTACGTTATCTGTTTTGCATGAGGCAACAATAAATAGAACTGTCAGAAGAATTACAATTTTAAATATGTTTTTCATTTAAGATGATTTGGCTATTATTAATACTAATTGTTTTCTATTTGGTGGAATAAACAAAATTGAAACGTCCACCGGGAGCAGTATCCCCATTGACATAAAAGTCCATAATATTACCAGTCTCCTGCATATTGTCGTTCCATTTGAATTCCATATCAATTTCGTTACCTGCTATATTCAAAAGCTGTTTGGCAATTTCGATTTCCAACTTATTGTTGTTTACCGAATATTTCGATTCGCCAATGGTTTCCCAGTCCCAACGTCCGCCGAGGTTTTTCTCGATGATTACCTTTTTACTATTAGGGCTTATACGGTTGATGATAAAGTCGTATCCATTCCATCCGGTAGCCTTATTGCGGTCAATATCTATAAACAGCATCATCCAGTTGCGATCTTTTGAGGGAGTAAGTTTATCGGCAGTTTCAACATAAAAATAGATATTCTTATCATCACGAGCCACTTTTGCATCAGTAATATCATTCCTTCCTGTTTTGTTGGTGTAGTATTGATCATAACGACCACGGTGGTAACGCTGCATGGTATTTCCTTTGTAGTGCTTATAATCGGGTGCAACATCAGCCCATCCGGTAGCTTTGCCAATCTTGATAGTCTTAGGTGCCGATGCTTTTTCCTGTGCAATCATCCCTTTGAATTTTCTGACATTATTAATCAGTTGCATGTAGTAAACGTCTCCTTTGTCACCCCAGCCTTTGTTCGGTTCTATATCACGGCTGTGATTCCAGTCAAACTGATCCACAAACGAAAATGGGTCTCCTGTCCAACCATCTTTGGGCAACCATTGACCGGCAATATATTCATTCCATCCGGTAACAAATACAAGTTCCGGTTCAACTTCGAAGGCGCGATCCCACTGTTCCTGAAAATTCCATCCATAAAGGTATCCGTCAACTCTGGGATCAAATCCCTTTCTCTGACTGAAGCTGCGTCCGTAGGAGCCTGGCAGGTTGAAGGCACTGCAATGTCCCTTTGTTGAAGGACTGGCATTTTGAGCCACTCCGACTGTTAACTGTTCGAATTTGCCGTTTTCATCTTTTACATAGCCATGTTGAGGATAGTTTTCGAGCCATCCCCATTGATCATTACGCTTAGGTCCATTTACATAGTCGGGTTGTCCTGGACGGAAGGTAAAAAATGCCGCTATTTCTTTGTCTTCATCCGAATTTGTAAGTTTATCAGGATAACCCATAATGCAAGGTTTTCCTTTCCAAATAAACCATAGATTTTTGTATATCCCTGGCTTATAAACATCGCGGTAAAGTTGCCGGAGCGAAACAAGTGCATTTTGAGAAGCACCAAAAGGAAGCATATATGCAATTTTTGGTACATTCACCCCATCTTTTTGCGCCTTATCCCAGGTTACCATCAGTGCCTGATATGATTTTTCCCAGGTAATGCTGCCATTTGTACAATCGAAAAATACGGCATCAACCTTTGCATCAGCCAACATTTCGGCATGTTTTCGCAAAACCCAAGGATCGGTAGTTTTATAATATCCTAAAAGAGGTTGCTCCCAGAAGAAAAAACCCGGTTGTTTGGTACCCCAGGCAGGATGGTGGTAATCTTTCATTGCCTCGGGGAATTTTCTGATGATTTCGGTATTGTTTTTCACCTGATAAGTAGTATCATCGTCTCCCTGGTGCCATGTCCAGTAAAATATGGCAATAAACTTGTCCTGCTTTGGTTTTCCGGTTTCAGATGCCTCTGGCAATTTACGACTTAGGGCGTCTGTTGCAGTCCACTGATCACTACTGACATTACTGTTTTGAGAATGTCCGACAACTGCAAACAAAAGAATAATCAGGAAAGATAAAAGTCGAATTTTATAATTCTGTTTCATAACTTATTGGAATTGATTTTATTTTAAAAATTTGAAAGTAAGATTTACATTAACCGGTATCGGTTTTTCAAGTACATCATCAAACTCTGTTTTCGAAAGAGCGTAATGGGTATGAACATCATTTGCTATAATTGTAATTGTTTGTACATCTTTTGAAAGACTTTGGACAGGAATTTCGCATGTCAAGACAGATATTTCCTTGTAAATGACCTTATTCCCAATTGTTACTGTAAAGCTTTTTGGTATTTCGCCTGCTACCGACCAGTTTAGTTTTATCGTTTTATCTGATATTTCAGTAATTGAAGCAGCTAAAAGAGTGCTGTTATTATCTTTATTGCGGAAAATATCCATTAGAGCTCGTGTCATATTAAGATAATAAAAGCCCCAGCCACCGGTACTGTCTCTCGAACCTGAAGCTGTGGGAGATACAGGTTCAAAATCGTCACTGAATTCCATACTGTGCTCATCAAGATAAATATCATGGTTTTTACCAAGTCCATGCCCTTCCGTCTGTCCGGCAAATTCATTAAACTGGTGCAAAAAGATCACTCTTGGTTTTGACTTGATTGCATATTTGAATGATTCAAGATAGGTAGTGCCTCCGCGCCGACCGTAGGAATCTGAAGCAGTCCAACCCAATGGCGCAAAGAAAGCTGGGGTTACTGTTATTGCTTCTGGATTTCCGTTAAAGTAAGTTACCAAAGGTTCCAATTGTCCGTCCATCCACGACCAATATCCTAACTCATGGTGTCGCGTTAATTGATTTTGAGAGGACATATAACGTATTGTAAAATGCGAATCATCAATCGGAACCTGTGCTTTACGGAAAGCATCGAGTTCCCCTGCTTTCAATGCCAAAGTTTGCTCAAAAAAAGGAACTGTGAATGCCGATTTTGCTGTCCCTTTTTTATGACCAAGTGCCCCGGTATCCAAAATAATCATCAATGGTTTTCCGTCATAGTCTTGAAAGAGTCCTTTAAATCGTGGATTCAGAACATAATTCTGATAAATCCATTCCATTTGTTCGTTTAAGGCAATCATTGTAGTTGGTGGGCCGTTGCTGAGTCCGGGCATAAGTGCCACTTTGGGGACATTAAGACCCTCGGTGCGCATTTTTGCCAAAACCTCAAGAAAGCAGGTTGTAGCATGAACAATACCGCGTGCACCATCTTCAATTTCGTTCCAGTGTTTTTTCCCCCAGATATGATTCGACCAGTCGGGCATTATAACATTTACGCCAATATCCATAAACCACAATATATGTTGACGGATAACATCTTCGTTGTATGAATCGTAGAACCCGACTATCGGCACTGCTTCAGCCGATGACCACGAACCGGGTCCGGGAATGAACCATGATTCCCATTGTACGCAAAACAGATGTCCATCATCGGATGTTACCGGCATTGATCGTTTTTTAACATTAACACTTAGCTCATTTGAGCGAAGGCATGTATCTGGCATAAAATTACCTGCCATAAGTAGGTCCCGATTGGAAGAACCCATCCAGTTGTTTTTTTCGGCCTTTACTGCAATAATCTGAATTTCAGTTTTCCCCGGATTTGGCAAAGGGATTAAAAAAGTTGCATTTCCTGTGGAATCGGGGCGTTCATGTGAACCCCATTTGCGTTGATTTACATAAGGAAGCAACAAATAATCTTTGGCCAAATCGCCTGGTTTTAAATTCAAATGGGCGGTAAGCAAAACAGAACGCCCCATAAGTACAGAGTCTTTATCAGCTTTTATTATTAAGGTTCCACTTTGCCCCAACCTTTTTGTGCAACCAAAGGAAAAAAGGAAAAAACCACTTATTACGATTTTCAATAACAGCGATAAGAATTTCATAGTTGTTTTTTTACTTCATTTTTTTACTCCGAATTTTTCTGATTTAATCACCTAAAATGCTAACCGGACCCAATAAACCTGATTCCATTAGAGGATCATTTTTTTTGTAATAACGATGAGTGGTAAATGTATAACGTCCGCTTGTTCGCGGTGTACCGTTTAGGAGCCATTCCGGCCAGGTTCTGTCTTTTATTCCATCATCTGGCAGCAATTCATCACCAATAAGTCTGTTTGCCCATAAGTTGGCAACTTCGATTTCAAGTTTGTTATTCTTTTTCTTAACCTTACCGGCAATATTCACCTGCCACGGAGAAGTCCAGACCACACCCAGATCTTTACCATTTAATCGCACGCGAGCCATGTTTTTCACTTTCCCCAAATTCAGAAAAAGGTTTGATTCATTCAATGACACGGAAGATTCCGGCATATCAAAGGTTTTTGAATAGGTTGCAATACCGGAATAGTAGCGTATCCCATTTTCTTGTCTTGAAGTCCAATCTGAAAGTGAATCAAAAACCACCTTTTCGGGACCACCCCAGGAAGGATCGAAAGCAACACTCCATGACCCTTCCAATGTCATCAATTTCTTTTCATCAATGAAATTTTTATTTGTTGAGGGTTCTTTTGTAAGAGGTTTGTCTGTTTTATCGAAAACTACAAAAAAGCTTTGCGAAGCATCGAGTTTGACGTTAAGAGAGATTCCGCCATCTGTTTTTTTAAGATTGTTTAAAGGACGGATTTCTCCGGTAACTGCATCCCATAATTCAGCTTTTAAGGTACCATCTCTGAAAAGGCAGACATCTTCAACAAGCTTGTCCGTTCGATTCGAAATGAAATATATTTCCCTATCAGGCAACGACCTGTGATTATATCTTATTGATCCTGAAGATGTAAAATCAGGATTAACACCTAATCTGTGAAGAATGGCAGCAGTGGTATCATAAGGTGAATAAAGCTCGGTTGCAAGTTGCCCTGCTGAGTTTTTTTGTGTAACAAGTGTTGCATGGGTAGCGATTATTTGTTTTTTGTTCCATAAATCAGATGCAAGTTTTTGTACCAGCTTATCACATTCGGGATAATTGACAAGTGAAGGTGATTTTGATGGAGGATTTCCAACAACAGTGGCGCCTGCATCAACGAGGGCGGCAATTTTGGTTAGCAGTTCAGGAGTCATTGTTTCAACATCGGGTAAAACCAAAACGCGGTAAGAACCACCACCGGGGAAAACAATCCGTTGGTTTCGTACTTCGGCATTTTTCAGTAATAAGGGAGAGCACCCGTCGAAAGAATAGCCACGTTTATCGGGTAAAACATCAGTTCCTTCGAGTGCCGATTGGGGTGCACGGAAAACATGAGGCGCACCTTCGGGAGTAAGATATAAAATATCTGCAACTGCATTTCCTTGTGAAAGAACGAATGAGCATCGTGAAACATAAGTGTGATATGCCGGAACCATCGGCCACCACGTTTGACCCCGATCCCAGTGAACACCATAAGGTCCCATTGTAACGCCTGGCTTCAGACCATCGCCGTAAGGTTTATGAGCAAAGGTATGATACACAAACCTGTTTATCCCCATACTGAACGCCCAGTCGCTTTGGTCTTTCATATTACCGGGATACTTTTTCCAGGCTTCGAACGATTCTGCTGTAAAGGCTTCTGCACCAACAACAGGTTTGCCCTGTACATGAGCTATTGAGGTGGCTTCAATACAACTGAATGCTGAATTAAAACCAAATTTGTCGGTCCAGAATTCACACATAGGAATATCAGCCACACTTCCAAGATCAAGGTCGGCTGTTGGATTCATATCATAAGGTTCGATAGACAGGCTAAAGCCATTTCTCCTTCCAAGCTCCTTAAACCGACCTGCATGATTTTCGATAACAAGTTCCTGTGATGTTAAACGGACATCCCACAAAAACCTTTCACTAAGCTCAAGGCTGCCTACAATTTGCCCGGTATAAGTTGGCAGATACAATAAAGGATCGTATCCCCGCCGTTTTTTAAACTGTTCACGGAAATCACCAGTCCAGTTTTGTGATCCCATCTCCCAACTGTCAATATGAATCATTGTCCAGCCGCCACCGGTAGAGGATTTCCTCTGACCAACTTTCTTTAGAAGTTTTCCGATATAGGCATCAAAATGGGCATCGAAGGCGACTGTGTCAAACTTATCGCACTCGAAACCCAGACCTGGCTGTGGAGCAGGTCGCGTAACTCCGCCATTGTTGCGTTTGCCAAATCGCAGAATTGTCCATTTTCCGTCCGGGACATCCCATTTAAGGCTTCCGTCAGGTTTGAGCAATCGAGTGAGATCAATGATTTTTGACTGATCAATGGCAGAACCCTGAATTTCAGGATATAACGCCGGTGCCGGAAGATATTGTTTTACTTCCTTTTGTGAGGTATAAGGAGCTCTGTAGTAGAGAGCTTTTTCATCAATATCGGCAATCGTTTGTGCGATTTTCGGAGTTGGATAAGCCAGAACCACTACATCTTCAAACCAATTATCACGAATCTGCTTAAGTTCTTTGGGTAAACTTCCTTCACCAAAAAAGGGTTTTTTAGGATCCGGTTTCGAAAGAATGGCATTAAAAACCGATGGCCCTTTAACCTCTGTTGTACCGGCAACCAAATGCATCATTGATTGTTCGGGTTTAACCCAAGGACCACCGCTTCCTGCCCAACCGGGACCTGACCCAAGTATGATTTGGATGCCCAGCCTTTCGGATTCACGAACAGCATGCGCATACAAATTCTGCCACTCATCACTCAGAAAATCAACTTTTCCACGGGGAACACCGACATTCACTTCCAGAAAAAGGACATAACCAATACCGGCCTTTTTCATTGATTCAAGATCGGCTGTCATTGCCTCGCTGCTTGTATTGCCATCCATGAAATACCAATAAACTCCTGGTCTTGCAGAATCGGGAGGATTAAGAAAGCCGGATTTCAGTGAATCACTTGAGTCCGGAGTACACCGGATTACCAATAAGCAAACCAACAGGCTGATTATCGGCCATTGAAATCGAATTGTTCTGCGGTTCATAATTTAATTCGTATTAATTGTTTATCAAATAGTTACTTGTTTTTTAATTGCAATGTTTGGTATGATACTTGGTAATCCCGATTTGGCAGTAACTCCAGTTCGTACATCTTCTCACCGGAAGAACTTATAGTGCCTTCTTTACAGATGGGTTTAATATTGCTTTTAAATCGTAATATCCCTGTACTGTTTGAAGGTGTCTTTATATTGATTTTATTTCTACTTATCATAACAGCTATTTCATTGTCAGATGTAGGTACTTTCCCTTCAATCCATTCAAGGCCACCCAGTTCAGGTTCGACAATATACTTTTGATATCCAGGGCTTAATGGCTTAACACCGAGGAAATATTTTCCAAGCAGATAGATCGGACTTGCTCCCCAGGCATGGCAAAGGCTTTTACCGAAAGGACGCCCATACATTGCATAATGTTCTTTCCCGGTTAATGCAGGATTGTACTCTTCCCAGAAAGAGGTGGCTCCCAAACTGAGCATTCCACCCCAGTAATTTTTCATTTCGTTTAACACATATTTTTGCTCACCTATATCACAAAGAGCAGCCAGTTCGTAAAAGCGCATATACGGAGTGGTTATCTTCTGGATTTTGTTATTGAGTAAAACGTTATCTTTAACTTTGGCTGTTTGCACGGCATCAAAATATCCAAACATCATCGCAAAAATATTGGCGTATTTAGTTACCAAATTATTAAGTTGCCCATTCTCACGTCCGTGAACTAAGGCATTTTGTTTATTATCCCAGAAAACATCTATGATCTTTGCTTTGAGGCTTGTTGAAAGTTTCTTGTATTCAGCGGCTTTCACTTCATCTTGCATAACTGAAGCACATAATGCCATCGTTTCGAGACTTCGACAAAATAACAATTGTTCGGCACTGAGTTCGCCTGTTTTTGGCATTGGAGCCCAATCAAGAAAGACCCAATCACCGGGTAATCCTTCAACCATACCTGCAATATTTCTCCTGCCTAAGCAAAACTCCATTAAACTAACCATTCTTGGGTAAATATTCTTCAAAAACGCTTTGTCACCAGTGAACATATAATAATCATAGATACCCATAAACCAATAAAAAGAGTAATCCAAAATTGTATTAATGTGGGTTTCAACCGGCTCTTTACCTCGTAAAGCCCATGTTGTTCGTTTTACTGCTTCCTTATCGAAAAACAGATAATAATTCATCAAATAACTTTGATAAGCATCGCCCGACCATAGCCAACGATCGCGCTTAATTCCATCAAGAAAAAACTCACGACTACAAAGATGTAAAGTATAAGCAGATACCTCCCATATTTTATTGATAATGGTGTCGGAACAGGCGAAAGCTCCTCTGTATTTAACGGGCAGATATTCATACATCATTGAGACATCGCTGAAAGAGATATCTTTCCCAAAATGAATATTGACATAGCGAAATGCACGTGAATGTTTCAATATAAGATCTGTGGGTAAATGCTGATCTATTTCAATCCGGTCAAAAGTTTCGCATTTTTCGGGGGAGAGTGCTTCTTCTCTTGATTCACCATAATAAAGCATTATCTGACCTTTGCCAACAAGGTTTTGCAATACCGGAAATCCAAAAGACTCTTTCCCAAAATCAACCAGTACGGAGCCTGCTGATTGTTCTTTATGAACAGCCTTCTGTGGTTTGACAGCCAAACGATACTCTGAAGGCAAAGTTTCAGGGGAATCAAAATTCCAGAAATCGGCAGAAATGGACTTTCCATTTTGTGGCGTAGCTTCCCACGAATTATCAGTAAATATTGTTTTTCCTTTCACATACAAAGCGGGAGGGGTCTTCGGATTATTAACTAAAAATGTAATCTCGTGCTTTCCTGAAGGAATAGTTATTTTGTGAATATCAGAATAGATGTATTTACCGTCCAGGGTAACATTATATTTTCCTTCAGCATAAACGGTAATATCTTCTGGTTTTGAAAGTTGTACCGTGCGCTTGAATTTCACCAAAGGATAATGGCTATCAACCCTCCAAAACGGGGGGATAAATACATCCCGTTCAGTTCGTCGGGTTTGTACCTCATTACTCAGCCATATCTCAAAATCGCCAGGATACCATATCCATGTTTGGCCGAAAGATGTGTCTGAAAGCAGCAAAAGAAACAAGATAGAGGCAACTATAAATTTTTTCATAATACTATATTTATTAATTCGTTACCATGTTTGAATATTGAAATTTCCTGAAGGAAACTGGTAAATTGTGTTTTCATTATTACTATTTATGCTCAAATATTTTTTCATATTTAACTTTAAGCCGTTTACCGTAATATTCTTCCCTTTTGGCATTGCAACCAGACCGGATGAATTGGCTGGGATTGTAATTTGCCAGGTAAATTTATCTGCCTCCTTTTTCCAACTACTCATAACTGTTCCAAAAGGTGTTTCAATACTCGCTTTCACCCATGAAAGATAATCTGTGAACAGGGGCTCGAAGCGAATAACTTTGAATCCATAATCTGAATCATCGGGACGTATTCCGGCGATATCCTCATAAAACGTAACATCATACCCGGCTTGCATTGGGTGGTTATGAGATCCCGAGTATCCAGCCTTTGCACTTTTTGTACTAATGGGTAATACTTCCCAAAGGGTGGTGGCATTGGATGAACTCCACATCCATTCAAAGCTATTATCTCCTTTTTTAGTAAACATATTCCATGCAGTTTGGCTGTTGCCATTTCGGGCGAGCATACTTCCTATACGGCCAATACCAAAAATACCGCAGTGCATAAACCCTTTATATTTTTCATTCATGTTGCGAACCATAGCGTCAGCAACTTTTTTCTCATCACCTTTGGGTACAAGACCAAAATCGAGTGCCATAGCATCGGCAGTTTGACTGCCAAAGGTCTTTGTAGTGGTGTTGTAAAAGTTAGTTACCATCTCCTCAGCAATCAGTTGCTTCTCTGTAGAATACATTTTGGCATCTGTAGTTTTCGCCAGAATATTGGCTACTTTCTCCATGATACTCACATCCAGGTAATGAAAGGCCGTAGAGGTGAATTCTATAGGAGCATCAATTGTTGAATTGCCCTCGGGCGGGCACCAGTCCCCAAGACCTTGGTAAATAATATGCTTAGTCTTCTGACTATACTTATTTGTCCGGGCAGTGTCACTGGCTAATGTTGTGACGTAGTCTGTCCATTGTTTCATATTTGGATAGAAGTCGCTGAGTACA
The DNA here is from genome assembly GCA_903834845.1 of uncultured Bacteroidia bacterium. Classification (GTDB taxonomy): domain Bacteria; phylum Bacteroidota; class Bacteroidia; order Bacteroidales; family Prolixibacteraceae; genus JAAFHB01. Next base: position 11,577 of record CAILKW010000397.1, read on the forward strand.
TTTTTATTCCCGTAGTAAACGTATAACCACCACGGCAGTTGTACCAAAGCAGTTCCCCAATCGGGAGACGCAACACCGCAAAGACGTTTGCCAGGTGCAATCATAAAAGGTAAACCTGATGGTTTTTCGGTGTAATAAAATTTGTTGTTATGGCGCTCGTGGAAAAGGGTCTTATTTTCTGTACGACTTGCCCCTGAGCGGATATCATCGAGGTATTTTAGCCAGAAATTATCCATTTGCAGGTTAAGGTTTGCCATTTTTACATAAGCGTGAGCATCGCCAAGCCATCCGCATTTTTCACGGTTGGGACAATCGGTGGGGATACTATGAAAGTTGCTCAAAACAGTACGCATAGCCAACTCGTGAAGTTTATTAATCTGAGGATCTGCACAATCAAAAGTGCCTGTTTTAGCCAAATCGCTATGTACTACCACCAGGCTAAGTGTTGACAAGTCGGGCTTGGACTTCATTCCTGAAAGCTCAGCGTAACGAAATCCGTGGTAGGCAAATCGTGGCGACCACTGCTCGTTTCCTTCACCCTTACAGATATAATCATAAGCAAATATTTTACCGTGATGAATCCATCCCATTGTTGTAAAATCGAGTGACCCGTTGACATTTTTTTCTTCAGCTATCCTAATAGTTAGGTGAGTTCCGGCAGGTTGTTGTATGTTTAAACTGGGAATGCCCGCTATATTTACTCCAAAATCGTATATCCAATTTCCGGTAGAGTCCTGCCACATCTTTTCAGCCTTTAATACCTGTTTTGTCCTGATGGGTTCCATTGTCTGTGGTATTAAGCGTGGCGGAATGTTATTTATGGCAAGTATCGCCTTTTTCCAATCTGAGCATGGTGTTTCAGCATTGCACCAACCCATTATTTCCTGACGTGCATCGTAACTTTCGCCAAGATAGAGATTTGACTTAATAACAGGGCTGCTCTTCCATGTCCAACTCTCATCACTTCCCAACACACTGCGTGTGCCATCGCCGTATAATACAACAATCTGAAGGCGTAACATTGGATTGCCATATTGAAATGGAGCACCACCCCATCCTGTGTCCTGTGTAAACCAACCTTTACCCAGCATTACTCCCAGACAATTATTTCCTGTTTTCAACAGGTGAGTCACATCAAAAGTACTGTATAGAGCGTATTGCTCGTAGTTAGTTTGGGCAGGGTCGAGGAAACGGGTGGAATCAACAAGTTGGCCATTCATATATAGTTCGCTGCAACCTAAACCACTGAGGTAAATCAATACTTTTGTGGGAGTAACATTCTCTTTGCTTAGGTTGAATACTTTACGAAAGTAGGGTAGGGGACTGTCTTTAACAAAGTTGTATGTTATCCATTTTGCTTTCCAAGATAGGTCTTTCAGCCCTGTCGAAAAGTAAGCGGGTTTGCTCCATTCGCTTACCTTGCCCGCGTTATCCCGGATACGTACGCGCCAGTAATATCCTGTTGCGTCTGTAAACTTTGCAACATCGGGGGCAATATTAAATTGTTCATCTGATTGCCGGTTGCCTGACTTCCAGATATCAGCTCTGTCCTTAATAAGTAACTCGATGGAGGTTGCAACCTCTGCTTCCCAGGCTTTTTGTGAAATCCCCTCTTCATTAGTCTTTAATTTCCAACTAAGCAGAGGTAAATCAATGCCCTCCGGGTTGAGCAAATTGCAGCAGCGCAAATCATCTAAAACCACGCTTTTATTCACTTGTGCATGAGCAAATAAAGTTAAAATCAAATTTATACAAGTGAAAAAAAAGAATCTGAAAATATTTGCTTTCATTTAAATCAATATTAAATGTTGTTGCTTTTTTTGAAACAATTCATACTTTTAATTCTATACTTACCCGAAGTCATAAGCACGGTTAGTAACCCGTCTTTTTCGCTAATGAAAGTCAGTCCTTCAATATTATTAATATTGTTGTCATTAACAGATACTTCCTTCAAAGATGCAATGGGGATCGATACCATGGCAGAAGTGTTTGCAGGAATCTCTATTCTCCACTGCAAACCATTTTCTTTGCTTGTCCACTCACTGCTTATTTTCCCATAAGGAGATTTAGTTGAGGCTTTTACGTGATTCAAACCATCGGGGAAAATGGGGCTCATGATGATTTTTTTGAATCCTACTTCTATTTTGTCGGTTTTTATGCCTGCCAGATTCTCGTAATACCATGTGAGCAAATCGCCGAGCAACATTAGGTGGTTGCCTGAGTTCATGGCCGGATCCGCAGTGTTGCCATTCCACAATTCCCATATTGTGGTGGCGTTGTTCTCAACCATATATCCCCAGCTGGGATATGTTTTATTTGTGGCAATTTTATAAGCTAAATCACCCCTGCCATGTACAGTAAGGCCCCGCATGAGAAATTGAATCCCGATAAGGCCGACCCCAACATGTGAATTGAACTCTCCCTCTGTTTTATCGGTAATGTTTTTGAAAACTTTAGTTTGATATTCCTCAGAAACCAGTCCCTGCATGAGTGATGTCAGATTAGCGGTAACAGTGTTATTTCCGTATTGTCCTTTTTCTTTATCAAGAAATTTATCGTTATAAGCCTTCTTTACATTTTCGGCAAGGGTATTAAATGCGTTTATGTCCTCCTGGTGACCGCTTATATTCGCAAACTTGGACATCAGTTGGAGAAGCCGGTAATAAAAGCTTGTTGCCAAAAGCGTTCCGTCCGTTTTCCTGTTAGGATCCTGTGAGTGAATCAGTTCTAATCGCTCTGGCGGCATACACCAGTCACCGTAAACATCCTTTTCCATAAGGTAGTTCTTCAAAAAGGAAGTTTGCATTAAGTCGAGCCATTTCTTCATTGAGGCGTAGTGCAACACAATAGGGAGGGTATCGCCCCGTTGTTCGTAAACCATGTTGGCGGCATGAATATATGCAGCGGGCCATGTGATGTTATCACTGTAAAACTGCCAGTAGTTAGGTACTACATCCGATAGGCTGCCATTCTCTCTCTGGCTGTCTTCGATGTCTTGCAACCATTTAGCGTACAAGAGGTTGTTTTCGAAAATAAAGCTTTCTCCAAGGCATCCTGTGGCACGGTCACCTTGCCAGCCCATACGCTCATCGCGTTGGGGGCAATCGGTAGGGAAACTGCGGTAGTTACCTTTTAATCCCCAGCAGGCATTTTTATAAATCCGGTTGATTAATTCGTTTGATGTTTCAAAGCTACCAATAGTTTTCATTTCATCGTAGTTTACCTTACCAACGAAGTCATTAAGATTGGGCTTTTTACTGATTCCTGAAATTTCTGCATAGCGAAAACCTTGATAAGTAAAGGTTGGACACCATGAGAATTCACCATCTATTGCAGGAGTATAAATATTGGTAACCTTTGCGCCGCGCAGATTTGCCATATACAAAGAGCCATCTTTTTGGGTTGTTTCTGCAAAACGCATTATAACAGGTTTATCCTTCGTGCCGTTTAGTTTCACAGCCAGCCATCCCACCATATTTTGGCCCATATCAAGTATATATTTTCCATTCACTTCTTCGATGGAAACCGGCTTTATCTCCTCCATAGTAGAGATGTTTGGATTTTTTTGGGAGATCAACTTACCCAAAGGTGCATCAGTCAATTGAGCTGTCGTCCATGTTGCATCATTGTAACCGTTTTTATTCCATCCGGGTAGTTCAAAATTGGCATTATATTCCTCACCATCAAATTCACTATTAGCGATGATGGGACCATGGGTTGTAAGTTTCCATGAAGTATCGCTGACAATAGTGGCTTTTTCACCATTTTTGTACCTTACATCCATTTGCAAAAGAAGCTTGGGAAAACCAAAATGACGAATAACTGGTATGCCAAAAGTCTTGTCGTTAGACATGCGCATTGAGAAAAAGCGTCCATTTCCTAAGACAACTCCCACAGTGTTTTTCTCCTTTTTGAGAAGAGATGTAACATCATAGGTATTGTAATTTACGTGTTTGTCGTAGTCGGTGGCAGTGGGTGCAAAAATATCTTTGCTTACTATGCTCCCATTGAGGTAACATTCATACAATCCTAAACCTGAAATATAGAGTTTAGCATCTGTAATTTCTTTGTTCAGATCAAATTCTTTACGCAGATATCTAACTGAGAGACGGGTGTTAACGACATCTTTAAGCTGCTCCCCTGTGTTAGTCAGGCTGTCTAAGCCGATCCATGAAGCTTTCCATTCTCTGGTATCAAGCAATGCCATTGTCCATTTGCTTGGCTTACTCCACGAAGTTAAGCCCTTGTTGGTCCAAACCTTCACCTTCCAATAGTAAGTTTTACCCGATTCAAGTCGCCTACCTTTATAAGAAATCAAAACGGATTTGTCTGTTTCCACCTTCCCTGTGTTCCAATAGAGGTTGTTTTCATTATTGATATCTTTATGCGTTTCAGCCACAATTACTTGGTAGGCTGTTTGCTGCACATTGTTAATTTTTGCTTCTAATTGCCACGACAGGCGAGGGTGTTGCACATCTAATCCCTGCGGATTGCTACGCATTTCAACCTGTAAATTTTGAATAGAAAGACTCCGGTTACAACAGATGCAGGCAATACTCGTGGCTGCCAGCAGAAATAAAGAAAGCTTCTTATTTTTCATACGCATTTGTTTTAAATTTATGTCATTATGATAAAAATATTTATATTACCACCAGTTTTCTTACTGTTGAAGTCCCGTATTTTGATTTGGCCTCAACCACATAAATCCCTTTGGCTAATGAAGAAATATCAATCTGCTGACTTGCACAATCTATTGATTTTTCAATCTTCAGATTCGAAGCCATATCGTAAAAACGGACAATGTAATTATTGCCGACTCCAAAATTCATCGTTATAAGGTTTTGTGCAGGATTTGGGTAGAAGTAGAACTGATTATAGTCCTGGATATTAACAGAATTGGGATTTTCGTAAACGTAAAGATAATCAAACCTACGATCAGGTGCAGAGTCTCCGTTGATGAAAAATTCATTGATATCGAGCAGCTTTTGATTATTATCAGTCCAATGAAACGAGAAAACCAACTGATTATTTGTGACTTTAAAATAGGATACCGGAACAGCAATTTCGAGTTCATTTCCTACATAAGCGTAACTGATTTTTTGTTCATCACCCCAGCCACCGCCAATAAAACGCTTCACGGTAGTCTGCGTCAGGCTGTTTGGATTATGATTAATCAGTAAGTCGTAACCTTCCCATCCTGTGGTTTTTAGAGTATCGGTATTTACATATAGCAACATCCAGTTTGGACTTGTATGAGTAGTCAGCTGTTGGGCTGTTTTTGCATAAAAATAAACGAATGACTGATCGTGTGTTGCCCGGCTTTCGATGATATCATTTCTTCCTGTATTATTGATGAAGGTTGTTTTGCTGTTTGATCCTTTCGAATTTCGATGATACGTATCTCCTTCATAATCAATATATACAGGCTCAATCGTGTTCCATTCAGAAAACAAACCATCCATTTCCATTTTTCTCGCTATACTTGCCTGTTTTGTGGCAATCATACCTTTAAATAGCCGTATATAGTTAACCATCTGGAAATACATATTATCGGTATGGCCACCTTTCATAGGTTCGATGTCCCTATTGTATTCTTCGTTGTAAGCATCTACAAAGTACGTGTTTCCATTTGAAGCTCCGACACCCAGAAAGTTAGCGTTCGCATCAAGTCCATTGATAAATCGCTGTGCCATCCACTCATTAAATTGAGTAATCATCACAACTTTGGGTTGAAGGGTCAGAGCTTGTTTCCATTGTTCAGCAAAATGAAGCCCCTTTCCGGTGTAAGGAGTAAGTCTTTGGACGTCATAAACCGGTTGCTTTCCGTTTGAATAGCTGTTTCCGATATTCGATGTCGGATGAGATGCCACTGCAACCGGTACTTGATCTACTATACCCCTTGTACTCCATCCAAAATCCTGAGGATAATTATCTATCCACTGCCAGTGATTTGGCTGATTTTGTGCATCAGTCCAAGCCCAGCTGTATTTAATATTAAAAAAGCTCTTTACCTCTGATCGTAAAACATTGTCTGCAGGATTGCCGAAAATCAATGGTTTACCCTCCCAATAAAACCAGAGTTCTTTAAACCGAAGTTTGGCATAAATCTCATCATAGAGTTGGTTCGTAGTTGCACCCCCTGACGAATTAGTCATAAATGAGATATAAGGAGCGTTAATTCCCATTTTTCTCATTTCGAGTGATATTTCACAATATTTATTTACTGTGCCTAAATAAGTAAATGCATTTGTGACATCGAAATATATAAAATCCACACTTGCTGCCGCCATCATGGCAATGTTACGGCGAATTACCCAAGGATCATCAGATCTGTAATACCCTGCCTCAGGTTCACCCCAATAATGGAACAAGTGACGCGGACCATATTCAGGGGAATAGGGGTTGTTTTTCAGAATCTTTGTGTTATCATAAATAGTATCAGTAGGAGCATGGTATCCATGCCATATATAATAAAAAAGACCGACCCATTTCCCTGTCTTTGCTGTTCCTGTCTGTTTGTAACTTGGCAATGACCTCCCCAAAGCATCAGTGGCTATCCAGTTCGAATTGGTGATCTGGTAGGGAGGAGAATCCTGTGTATGTCCGTCAATTTTGATAAAGATCAATATGAATAAAAGTAATTTTCTCATAAGGTTTAAATTGATTTATATTTTTAAAATGAAGTTTTCAACCTGTAAATTTTCAATCGAAAGACTTTGGTTACAACAGATGCCCGCATTACTCGCGGCTGCAGACAGAAAGAAAGCTTTTTATTTTTAATACGCATTTGATTAAAATATTTGTCATTATGATCAAAATAAAATTGCTCTGCTCAAATAATAATTCAATTCAGTTTTTATTGAATTGAACCAGAATGAAGTACTTCACTCCAGTTGTTAATACCGATAACTGATTTGTATGAGTCAAAAACAACATTTTCCTGATTTGTATCGGCAGCCTGAAAAACGAACCACACAGGTTTTTTTCCACCGGGTTCGGACTGATCATCAGGGAAACGGCGCAAACCAATCCGCAATCCATCTTCATACCTGTTATCAATCCAGTTATGCCATTGAAAAGCATCTATCCCGTCAAGTGTCTTAATTTTTTTCCAGGTATATGCAAATCCGGCTGCCTGTTCTTTTAAATCCTGTTCACCGTAAGTTTTGGAATTAGTCCCATTTTCCGACAACCAAACCGTTCGTTTGACTGTTCCACGGTGTTTATTTTCGGGTTTTTTAATCCATGTGTCTAATACTTCCAGGTTTTTGAAAGTGATCAAAGGAGAATTCATGCTGAATGTTGCGTTTGGGTCGTTCCATGTTTTGGGTTCAAAAAGGTTTTCGGGATACGGATGATAAGCCACTCCCCATTGGAAATCTCCCTCAGCTAATGAATAGTCAACTAATGTTTTCAACATTTCTTTGGCTGCATAAAACCGAGGTTCAACGGCAGAGGCCCAGGAATGTGTGAATGAGCCAAATACCTCACTATTCTCATCATAGTTGCGGGCAATACTGTAGCATAATCTCATAGATTTGATGTAAGTATCCATGTAAACAATCATGGGTTTTTCTCCCATATTTGTCCAGGATAGTCCTGCGTCAACCTCATTGTGCATAATCCAGTGGTGAATACGTCCGAAAGAATTATCGCTCCTGCAATAACGGTTAGCCAGAAAATCGAGGCTTGCACCATAGCAATTAACACTTTCAGGATTGGTCATATTGGGCATCGTAAATATCCCTTCAGACGTATAATTGGGGTGTTGTAGTAGTCGTCCAATTTCAGGATCTGCACATTGTGAAGCTTTTTGAATTAAAATAATGGCAGCCACCACAATATTTCTGGTGAAAGCTGCATTCATTGTACGATCTAAAACGTCAACCTGAGTTTTATCAAAATAGTAGGTTTTATCGCCGTAATTATGGGTTATCGTATTGGCGCGTGCCTGTATGAACATAAAACTTGTCGGGGTGATATTGACGGTAATACTCGAAATATTCAGTTCATCCAAATCCGACTCGAACCCTCTGTTTATAGAATAACCACCCAGTCCTTTTCTTCCTGCAGGTTGTTTGGCAACCATTGTTTGAACAGGAATTATTTGGCTGGCATATTTGGCGTAAGAAACAATTTCATCATTTGTAGTTCCCGTTTTTGCAATGACCCACTTCGACAAAAGCCGGTCATATTTGAAACCATTACGATTAACAAAGCGATCAATATCAACAGAAAATGAAGTATTGGTCAGTGTAATCTTATTTCCGAATTTATTTATTTGAGTAAGCTGATCACAAGGGGTGATTTCGCAAAGATTGAATATCCCGTCACCCGAATAGTTTCCTTTGATATTTATCGTTAAAGCTCCAACTTTAATATCTGAAATTTGGGAACTAAAATTGGTTGTAAGGTATTTTTTAAGATTCGATTCCAGTAAAAGATCATTTTTTATCAATTCAGACCTTATCAAGGCTTTAGCTTTTTCACCGGTATTCATTGACCGTAAATAGATATTCCGGATTTGAATTGTAATACCTGATTGATTACCAAAATCAAGTCGTAAAAATTCACCTGCAATTCCCCAATTGAGCAGTTTGATTTCGTTGCTTAAATCTATAGAATAGCTGCTCCAGCCAGTTGCCGCAGGCACTGTCTCCGTTTTTATAGACCGCGCTTCGGTGATTGGAGAGGCAAAAAAGATTTGCATAATGCCAATATCTGTGGAACATTGATATTCGAAAGTAAGAACTACTGAATCGGGATGATTAGAAACTGTAAGAGGTTCTAATGCTAAGTATGGATCTGTGCCTGTGGTATTTAATTCGTATTGAGAGGTGTTTTTCTGTGTTATTTGAATTTGATTTCCTGATGTGAGTTTTATACTCTGATACTTTATTGAGGGTGTTGGTGTCACTATTATTACAGGTGGCTTATTAATTGCGGTTTTTTTACACGCACTGAGGTTAAGAGTTACGGCAAAAATCGAAAGAACAACAATTATAGCATTGGCACAGGTTTTTAACTTCACCATTGAAAAATTGTGAAATAATACCGTTAACCTATCGTTTTTTAATTTTTTAAATATCATTCGACTGATTGTTGTATCTTATTTATTTTCCTTACTCAAGGCATATTCTACTATTGCTTCAATATTTATTGCACTTTCCCAGGGTCGATATCGGCATCCCATTGGTTTTCCGTCTCTGTAATATTCAACCCATGCCCCGCTTTCATCAACCACCGACATTGCATCTTCAAAAACCTTATCTGCCAAAGGATCCTGATATTTAGATAAAGCATACAGTAAAAAACCATATTCATAACCAATTACAACGTTTAAACCCGGACGTGATGAAATTTGGCCCGATTTTAAATAGTTGTTTTTTATTGTATCAATGTTTTGTTTCAGAAGCTGAGCCGAAATTAAATCAGATCCTATGTATAACGGAGTCAGTGCGATAGAAGGTATATAAAAGGATTTGCGGTCATAAGGGGGAAACTCTTTTTTCGTCAAATAGCATTTAGGGCAGAGGTAGTTTCCGTTTTTATCTTTCTTGGTATAAACTACACCGTGCCCGCCAACGCATACCCCATGACGAAAAGCAGGCATTTCAGCGATAGTCATTCTTTCAGGATTATTTGCAAATATCCGGTTATCCCGAATAAAATTATCAAGATAATGATTGGAAACTGTCAATATCAATTTTTCGTCAGATTGAATACTATCCTTTATCCATAGTTTATTTTCCTTAATAAAGGGCAATAATAGGTGGCCACTTTGTATCAACAATAATGTTGATTCAGCTGAGCCATCATTTAATGCAGTTCTCGGAAGAATCCCTCCTGCTACATAAGTCTCGTCACCATTAAATGGCAACATATATTTGACAAGATGCTTTTTCTGAACATTCCATGCCCATTGAAGCATCGGGAGGATGGTTTTTACAAAGCGGGTATCCTTTGATTTCTTCAGGTAATCGAAAGCCTGAATAATCAGGAATCCGGTCATTTCAACTTCATCATTCTCATGAATATGAAAGATTCCCGGAACTCCGATGGCCTGAGCGTTATGCAGAACAACAAATTTTTGCCAGATCTGCCAGTAAAAGTCAAGGATCTTTTTTGCCTCTTCGTAATATCCCAGAGCAAGAAATCCTCTTGAAACGCCATACTGATCACGGACATAACCCAGGTGGTAGAAATGTCCGGCAAGTACTGCTCCTTCTGCTGACTGTTGTGTTTTTAATAGTACTGCAACATTATCTATTTGATCTAAAATGCGCTGTTTGTCAGGATTTTTTTTCGTCAATTGGGTGGCGAAATC
>CAILKW010000398.1 GCA_903834845.1 uncultured Bacteroidia bacterium
AGTCCCGTTGTTTTTCTTGATCCAGTTGGCACCATCCTGACGACGTTTGCTCCAAAGATCGCATACGGAGGCAAATTCAAAATTCAACTCTTTTGCCGATTTTTGAAATGCCGGTCCCAACGCGCTTTCGAAACGGCCTGAGAAGCCGAGGATCGCAACTTTCACCCGATCATTGGCACCAATGATGCGGCCATAGCTTTTTGCGCTCATTGCCATGCTGCCTACGGTCAAACCGGCAACACCAATTGCCGATTTCTGAATAAATTCCCTTCTGTCTGACATTTTCGTTTTTATTTTTTATTGTAGATATTTTGTCTTAAACCCTTTATAGTTTGGGCTCCCAACCTGGTTCGTATTCGCGTCCCCATAATTTCATGGCTTCCTTGTTCAAGATATGCCCATCTTTCGTATTGACATCGAATGATTTTCCAATCCGGTAGGAAATGTTTGCATAGTGGCACATCATCTGACTGATTGCACCTTGTTCAATCGGCGAATTAAGTTGGGTTTCTTTTCCCCTGATCACAGCAAAAAAGTTCTTGATGTGGGAGTCGGTCATATCGCCTCCACCACCAAGTGCTGTACCAGCTTCGTTACCGGCAGACTTACTGCTTTTTATCACCTTCCCTTTCAAGTCGAACAGTTTATAGCCACCACGATCAACAAAAACAGAACCTTCTGAACCATAGATATATGTACCACGATCGGCACCATAGGTCAAAACACCTGTCCTGCTTTTGCCATCCCATTTGATAATTTTGTTTCCTGGGAACTTGAAAGTGGCATCCATTGTGTCGTACATCACCCAGCCATCATCTGCATAATGACGTTTGGCTGCCTCGCAATCAACATGTTCAGGATATTCGACCTGCAATGCCCAACGGGCAACGTCGAGCTCATGGGTAGCATTGTTTCCTGTCTCGGCAGTGCCCCAGACCCAACCGTACCAATGCCAGTTGTAATCCCAGATATCGTGCATGTATTCTGTACGCGGTGCGGGACCCTGGAAAAGATTCCAGTCCAATCCTTCGGGAACAGGTGCTTTTTGGGGAACAGGAGAGGCAACGCGTGAATTTGAATAAAAAGCAACCGCTTTATAGACCTTGCCAATAACACCGTTATGAATCTGTGATATTATGTCCTGAGATTCGGGAGCCGACCGTTGCTGGTTTCCCATCTGGACAACTTTCCCATATTTCTTTTGAAATGCTACAAGCAATTCCCCTTCACGCGGATTGTGGCTGCAAGGTTTTTCAATGTAAACGTTCTTTCCGGCTTCCATTGCCATCCATGTCCCTGGGGCATGCCAATGATCAGGGGTTGCATTAAATACGGCATCTACTTGTTTATCAGCAAATACATCACGAATATCATTAATTAAGGTGGCCTTACCCTCAACTTTACCCTGAAGATCTTTTCCAACTTTTTCGCGCTGCCGTTTCATCACATCGCAAATGTACACCAGATCAACATTGTTGCTTTTATCCTTTAGAGTATTATAGTAACTGCTTACTCTACGTCCGCATCCCATTAGAGCCACATTTATTCTGTCGTTGGCTCCTATGATCCTGCCATAACTTTTGGCACTAAACGACATTCCTCCAATTGTTAATCCAACAGCGCCAACTGCTGATTTCTGAATAAACCCTCTTCTGTTTGACATTCCCTGAATATTAAAAGTTAATAATTGTTTTTAATTGTTTTTCCGTGTGCGATAACGCTACGAAGATAATTAAAAAACGAATTAATGGGATATGTTTTACAACATATTATATTTTCACAAAACACCGACCAATTAATCTATTTTTGTATCATGTTAGGTTGAACGTATCATTAAAATCAACAAAAATTGAAACCAATAATGAGAAGTTTTATTATTTGTCTGGCAATACTATTAATTAGTAATGCATTAAATGCCAAAGATTTAAATCGGCGACAAGAAATGATTTGGGAACTTGGATATTCTGCCTCATCCCAAGGTCAGCCTGAGAAATGGATTCCGGCAACTGTTCCGGGTGCAGTTCAGCTTGATATCGCCAAGGCTGAAAACTACGCACCGTATTATTACGCCGAACACTGGAAAGATTTCTTATGGATGGAAGACAATTATTACTCCTACCGCTCAACATTCAAAAAGCCGGACTTATCACCAACCGAAAAATTTTTCTTTATCTCGAAAGGAATTGATTACCAATTTGAAATATACCTTAATAACGAGAAAATTTTCGGACAGGAAGGGATGTTTACGGCCGTGTATCTTGATTTAACATCAAAATTAAAAGAGAGCAACATCTTGGTTGTTACGGTTTTTCCTGCACCAAAACTGCATCCTAAACCTGTGGACAGGACTCAGGCTTCTCATAGTGTTAAACCAGCCGTCAGTTATGGGTGGGATTGGCATCCGCGACTTTTACCTCTGGGAATATGGGATGAAACTTATCTTGAAATTCAATCTGCTTCTTATGTAAATGACTTTCAGGTTAACTATCAGTTAAATAATGAATTATCAAAGGCAGACATATCCCTTAAAGTAACTGGCCGAAATCTGATAGGAAATCATTATCAATGGAGGTTAAAAGATAAGAACGGCACGGTAGTGTCAAAATCGGAAGGAATCATTGGAAACAACGATTTCACATCTATAACCACAATTAACAATCCCAACCTTTGGTGGCCTCACGATAATGGGGAACCATATTTATACAATTCAGAATTACAGATAGTTGACAATTCAGGTAAGAACATTCAAACCATTACTTCTAAAATTGGTTTCCGTAGCGTTAAACTTGTTATGAATAACGGAGCATGGAGAGAGCCGGAAGGATTTCCTAAAACGAGAAGTGTTCCACCCATTCAACTTGAAATTAATGGAAGGAGAATCTTTTGCAAAGGATCAAACTGGGTTAATCCGGAGATCTTTCCCGGAGTAATAACAAGAGAGCGATACCGACAATTACTTTCTCTTGCTAAAGAGGCTAATTTCAATATTTTAAGAGTTTGGGGCGGAGGCATAGTCAATAAAGAATCTTTTTTTGAATTGTGTGACGAAATGGGAATTTTAGTTTGGCAGGAGTTCCCGCTTGCCTGTAACAACTACCCTGATGATGCTCATTATCTTAATATTCTGAAACAAGAGGCCACATCTATTATTAACAGAGTAAAACAGCACCCTTCACTTGCTTTTTGGTGCGGTGGAAACGAATTATTCAATAGTTGGAGCGGCATGACGGATCAGTCATTAACTTTACGATTGCTGAACAGTTTGTGTCTGGAACTTGATCCTAAAACCCCGTTTATACCAACTTCTCCTTTAATGGGAATGGCGCATGGGCACTATGTTTTCCGCGAATGGTCAACAAAAGAGGAGGTTTTTCAGGAGATGGCTCGCGCTAAATTTACAGCATATACCGAATTTGGAATGCCTGCACCTGCCTCAGTAGAAATTTTAAAGACCATTATTCCAAAAGAGGAACTTTGGCCACCAAAACCGGGAACTTCTTGGGAAAGCCATCATGCCTATAATGC
>CAILKW010000399.1 GCA_903834845.1 uncultured Bacteroidia bacterium
CCTTAAACCAACACTCACCCTTGATTGGTTTAAACACGCTTTTGCTCCAGTTGCCACTTTTATCAACCTGACTGACGAAAGGTACACAAAATTTATTGAACCCCACATACCGGGTTCATCTTTGCTTTTTAATCTGGCAGGAGTGAACAATCTTGCGTCAAATGTTTCAGGAATTGTTAAAATCAAGTTAATTGATAAGACAGGAAAAAACATTGTTGAACAGTCCTTCCCTGTAAAATTGCAATCTTTTTTACGCACCGATATCCCTGTTTCTTTGACTTTACCAACTCAGGTTGGTGGTTATTTACTTGTTGCTGAATTTACTCCCGAAAATGGCAATCCGGTAATCAGCCGCAGATTTCTGAAAATCGGTCAGTCTGCAAATTATTCCTACTTCGTTTTAAATCCGAAAAACTATTGAGCTACAATCAAATTCATATTCATCTAATTTTTAAAAACATATCTATGAAAAACAATCGTTTTATTTTTTGGAATCTCACCATTTTTGTTGCCATTTTACTGATGACCTCTTGTTCAACGGCTCAGAAACCATCTAATCCTAATCTTGAAATAATTAGTATTAAAGCATTGCCATTTCTGATGCAGAAGGACAGCACAGAGTTTCAGCCTATTCAGGTTAAAGCGAAGCTATCGGCCGATTCATGTACAGCCATCGCCTATATTGAAGGTATTCTGCCTTTTACTCTTCACTTTAAAAAAGGAGAAAATAACTTTGAAATTCCTGTTAATGCAATTTCTGAAGAAAAGACAATTGATATAAAAATTGAGTCTTTGGGGATGCCCGATTACAAAGCAAAAGTTACTATCCGCCCCGTTAAAAAACTGGTATGTTATATCCTGCCTCATTCGCATACTGATATCGGATATACTGAAATTCAAACAGCAATTGAAGACAAGCAGGTACAAAATCTGGTTAAAGGGATGGAGATTGCCAAACGAACCTCCAAATATCCCGAGGGATCCCGTTTTGTATGGAACGTGGAAGTAGGTTGGGCAGCCGATCTATACTTAAACCGAATGAGTGAGACCCAAAAGAAAGATTTTCTTGAGGCTGTAACACGAGGTGAGGTTGCACTAAACGGAATGTATCTTAATGTTTTAACCGGATTATGTCGTCCTGAGGAACTTTCCCGACTGTTTAAATTCTCAACCGAATTGGCTAAAAAATGTAACGTAACCATCAATGCTGCAATGACAAGCGATATTCCGGGTCAAACCTGGGGAACAGTAACAGCAATGTCGCAGGCAGGCATAAAATATTTCTCAACTGCCCCTAATTTTTTTGATCGTATCGGCGACATTCTGGTTCAATGGGAAAACAAACCGTTTTATTGGGTTTCACCTTCGGGAAATGAAAAACTATTAGTTTGGATTCCTTTAAAAGGATACGCGCTTTCGCACCTTATCAAAAAACTCTCACCCGATTTTGTTGAGAAATTTACAAATCAGTTAGATAGCACAAAATATCCTTATGAAATTGCTCACCTTCGCTGGAGCGGTCATGGAGATAATGCCGAACCAGATCCCGAAATTTGTGAATTTGTGAAAACATGGAATTCAAAATACACTTTCCCACGATTTATTATTTCTTCAACCAGTGAGGCATTTGAAGCATTTGAGAAAAAATTTGGTCCTCAGCTACAACTTGTAAAAGGTGATTGGACACCATATTGGGAAGATGGAGCAGGTTCATCGGCTCTTGAAACCGGAATGAACAGAGCTAGTTCCGACCGTCTTTCTCAGGCTGAGGCTATCTGGGCTATGAAAAATCCGGAAAACTATCCTGTGGCTGAATTTGAGGAAGCCTGGAAAAAAGTGTTGCTCTACTCAGAACATACCTGGGGAGCATGGTGCAGCGTTTCTGATCCTGAAAACAAAATGACCAAAGAGCAATGGGACATAAAAAAGTCTTATGCCATTGATGCAGACAAGCAATCACGAATGATACTCTCAAAAGCATTAACATTTAGTGATAAAAGCAGTTCAGGCTCGGCGGTCGAAATTTATAATACCAATTCGTGGGTTCGCTCTGAAGTAGTTCTTATTCCTGCTGCATTATCACAAGCTGGCGACCGAGTTACAGATTCGGGGAATAAGTTAGTACCATCGCAACGCCTTTCAACAGGAGAGCTGGCAGTCCAAATTACATCACTCCTCCCCTATTCCGGCAAAAAATATATTATTTCCAAAGGAAATGCCTACACCGAAGGGAATGTGAAAATTCAGGGAACAACGATTGATAACGGGTTGGTATCTTTAAATATAGACCCCCAAACCGGAGCTATTGCGGAGTTAAAATCAGCAGCAAATAATAACATTAATCTGGTGGATACAATATCAGGTTATGGCTTAAACGATTATGCTTTTCTGAAAGCGGATAAAATAGATGAAATACAGAAAATTACAGGTGCGAAAATATCTGTAAAAGAGAGCGGACCATTAGTTGCTTCACTTCTTATCGAATCTGAAGCGCAGGGCTGCAATAAATTAATACGCGAAGTGCGCCTTTTAGCCGGTCAGGAACATGTTGAACTAATAAACATTTTAGACAAGAAACGGGCAGAGAGCAATCCCAAGCCCGGTGACTGGACTTTCGCCCAAAAGGGAGGAAAAGAAAGTGTGAACTTTGCGTTTCCTTTTAAAGTTGCAGATGGAAA
>CAILKW010000400.1 GCA_903834845.1 uncultured Bacteroidia bacterium
ATAGAATGAAAAATAGAAAAACAATCTTTTTGAATCAAAATTAATAACGTATTTTTGGCAACAATTATGCATCACTATTTTCCATTTTCGAAGCATCATTATTTTCCGAAATCACAGCATATTGCATTTCCGGTAACAAAAGGGTTGAGTTTGTTGAAAATTTTTATAAATGGAATAGGAATGATATTATTCCTTCTCCAAAAGCCCTTGGCATTGTCATTCTGTCCCCTACAATCCAACTAACTCCAGCAGGTGAAGAGTTAGTAAACTCAAGAAGAAAGGAGGAAATATTTTTAAGGCAGTTGCTCAAGTTTCAGGTTCCTTCGCCTTACCACAAACCAACTGAAAATTCGGCTGAATTTTGGGTAAAGCCATATCTTGAACTATTCCGTCTTGTAAGACACTTCGGTTCGTTGAAATTTGATGAGTTGATGATTTTCGGATTGCAATTAGTTGACTACAGAGAATTTGATACAATAGTTGAAAAAATTGACCTGTTCAGAATCGCAAAAGTACAGAATGAGGGAAACTACAAACGTTTTCGTACTGAATACTTTGACAGGGAATTAAGAGAGGTCTATAGTTCCGACATAAGCTCAGGAAATACACAAACAAGAGAAACAAATGACGCTTCAATTGCAAAGTTTCTAAGCACCAAAGCAAGCAATATGCGTGATTATGCTGATGCTTGCTTCCGCTATTTGAGAGCCACAGGATTAGTCAATATTTCGCATTTGGGTAAATCCATTTCAATTGTTCCAGAGAAAATACAGGAGGTTGATTACTTCCTTCAAAGTGCAGATAGAGCGCCTTTCTTCATTGATAATGAAGGACAGTATGTTGCATATCTTGGTAACCCACAAATTCCAACACTATTAACGGACAACAGAGGATTACTTGAACAAAAAATAAGAGTTGAATTTCCTCAACTTGAAATATCAGCTACCGCAACTTTACAAGACCTCAAAAACCTATTTGCAGATGAGTTAGAAAAAAGAAAAGAGCAAATACTAACGGAACAAGTTGCAGCAATTAAAGACTACCGTCAATTTGAGGAAATAAACACAACTTTTGACCAAATAATTGCCAATTCTCTTTATGACACGCCATTAATGTTAGAGTGGAATACTTGGCGAGCAATGACAATGTTGGACGGTGGAAACATTAAGGCAAATCTAAAATTTGATGACTTTGGTAATCCTATGTCAACAGCACAAGGCAATATGGCTGACATTGTTTGCGATTATGGCGACTTTGGATTAACCGTTGAAGTAACTATGCAAAGCGGACAAAGACAATATGAAACGGAAGGAGAGCCAGTTTCAAGACACCTTGCAAAAGTGAAAAAAGAGACGAATAAACCAGCATATTGTTTGTTCATAGCCCCCAAAATTAATGATGCCTGTATTGCACATTTTTACACTTTACACAAAACGAACATAAGCTATTATGGTGGCAATTCGACAATTGTTCCACTGCCATTGAGCGTTTTCATTAAAATGGTTGAGGACTCATACAATGCAAGTTATGTTTCTGAACCGAGACATATTCAACGATTTTTTGAACAGTCAAACGAATTAGCGAACTCTACAGATAATGAAGTAGATTGGTATAATGGAATAACACAAAAAGCATTAAATTGGTTGACAGAATGAAGAAGGGCGAAGGCATAACAAAGGCTAAAATCAAGCGGGCGGATAATGCTAATTTGAAGGGCATTACAACTGATAAGCTTTATTGCAGATTGACAGTGACGTGCTCCGAAATGCCCGTCAGATTTTAGCCTCAGCCGCTAGCAGCAAGCAAATAAAACATACTGAATATGGATACAGACGATTTATCAAGAGAAGCATATAAAGGAATCTTTATTGAAGCAGAGAAATTAACTCATGATTTGACTTTGCATTATGGCTTATTATCAAGTGATTGTAAAAATGAGACTGAATACCTTGATAAAGCCGCGAAGCTGACCAGAAAAATATTACAAGTGGATGATTTTGAATTAGAAGATTTATTTTGGGGTAATCCTCCGGACAAAAAAATGTTGATTTTAACATGTAAAAAGATTTTAGAGAATATCGAGAAAGTTAAAACCATTCCGATTGAAAAACGAAAATTTGATTTTTAAATATTAAAAGGTAATATGATTTTGTATTTAGTTGGTATTAGCTGTGTGGGGAAAACAACAATTGGAAAAATGTTGGCTGAAAAAATTCATTTTCCCTTCTTTGACTTAGATATTGAAATTCAGAATTATTATAATAAGCCAATTGAAAGAATTCAAGATGAGTGTTTTTCAATGAACGGATACAGAGAAAAAGCTAGTAAAGTTTTGGATTGCCTTTTTGCAAAAAACATTGATTCTGTAATTTCCGGTACGCCATCAGGATTAAAATTTTCATATCTTCAAGTTTATAAAAAACATAAAGCAGACAAAGACTTGTATTCAATTCAGATAAATGATTCGTATGAGAATGTATTGGATAGATTGAAATTCTATGATAAAGATTCAAATCCTATCATAGAAAAATTAGATGATTCAAAGAAAAATAGATATTTGAAAGTGATTAAAGCTGATTATAACTTTTATAGAGATTCATATAACCGTGCAGACTTTAAAATTGACATTAATAATACGAGATTGATTGACATACCTAACCTGATAATTAATGAATTACAAAATACTATAAGCATTGCCAGCTATCAACAAATGGTATAGTGCATGCGGGTTTTAGAGGTTTTCGGACGTTTGTGGTTCGTAAAAAAAAGTCGGTGTAAACTGATAGGAAATTGGTTCGTAATCCCGCACGACACCATACCATCAAACGTTAGCTACTATTTTGTGCGACACCGCAAACATCAAAACGACAATGAAAAGAAACATATATGTATTGACAATTTTAACGGCACTTATATTTCAATCTTGTGGACTTAAAACTGCAAAAGAAGTTGGACTACATTTTTCCACAGAAAAATCAAAACTGCCTGACACACTGAATTGGAAGAAAATAGGTTTTGCAAAAGAATTGATTAATCAAAAAGAAATGATAGTTGTAATTAGTGGTGGCATAA
>CAILKW010000401.1 GCA_903834845.1 uncultured Bacteroidia bacterium
AAAATTGTTACTATGTTGAACCCTTTCAGGGTTCTGCCTTCAATGGGGTATCTTTTTTCCATAAGTTTCCACTTATGGCTATTTACGTTTAACCACTTCGTGGTTAGCATGTTAGACCTTCAAGGTTTTTAAAACCTTGAAGGTCTGGATAACAATTTATGGTAATTTTTAAAAACCTTATTTTTGTTTATCTTAACCTTAGTAAAACCAAGATATGTGTTTTAAACCTTATTTACCTTATTTTTTTGCCGTTGATATATGCGGTACTTTTCCTGCAAATACTATCGGCAATTTTATTATATTTGTAATACCATTGATTATTAGTTCATTATAATACCTGTTTGATTCAATCTGGTATAATGCCTCACATATTTTATCGTCAATTCTTTTCGAGAAACTTACCTCTTTTTCCTTTGCCCTCTTTTTAATTTGTTTTATTTCAATTACAATTCCATATTGTGTTTTGTCGTGGGGTATCAAAATTATATCATACCGTCCTTCACCACTTTCCCTGTTCGATTTAATAGTATAATCATCACCAATTATCGCCAGCAAACCAAGTACATAAGATTGATTTACCCTGTTGAATAGCTCTTTAAATTCCACAGGGTAAACGTTTTCCGGTTCACCTTTAGTGTCAAAATAGCTGAAAGTATCACTGATAATTTCTTTAAACCCTTTTTCAAATTTCTCAATTTGATTGGTTATCAAATATTTGGTTGTATCCTCTAACAGTGTTTTGCGGATTTTGATGTCAACGCTTAACCATTTCAGAATGATATTTTTAAATACAAATTTAATTTCATAATTTGGGATTTTTAGCATAAAATTATTAACATCACGTTTACGCTCGGTGGTCAGATATCCGCTAAAAGTTAACAAAGTCCATAGTAATTCTTTATCAGTCTCTAAATCCTGAAATACAAAATTTTGGTCTATTGTTTTTTCAATAGTTTCATTATTAATTAGTTTCAATAATTGTTCTCTGGTATAGTTTTCGTTTCTACCCTTTAACTGTTCTTTCAACAAATCATCAGAACTTGTATTTACCCAAAAAGGTTGAAATCCCTTATTAAATTCTAAAGCATAATTCAAAATAGACCAGGGATTATAAATATCACTTGTATCACCAATTTTATACCCATCGTACCATTTCTTTATTTCGCCGTAGTCACTTGTTACTTCAAAATCGAGCAGAATTTGTTTTACCTCGGTTTCTGTAAATCCAAAACAATCCGAAAATCTGTCATCCAAAATCGAATACACACCCATATTGTTCAGACCCGAAAAAATACTCTCTTTCGATACTCTTAATATACCGGTAATCACACCTTTATAAAGATATTTGTTATCCTTGAATGCACCGCTTAACAAGCTTCGCATAAACGATATAGATTTATCATAAAATTTCCGGTATCCCGCCTGTATTGGTGAGTCGTATTCATCAATTAGGATTACAACCTTCTGGTTATAAAAATTATACAAATATTTGCTCAGTTTTTTCAGACTTCCCTGAAAAGTTGTCCTTAGAGCAGTTTTATCAATTATACTTTTGAAATCTCTTTTTTCGTTTTCAGCCAATTTATCACTTTCAAGTAAATAATTGTGTGTAGTATAGAGTTCAACAATCTCATCTTTGATAAGCTCCAGACAATCAGACCAGTTATCATCTTTGGCATCTTTAAAGCTGAGGGAGATAACAGGATATTTACCGCGTTTTTCTTTTATGTCGGTTTCGGTGTTCCAAATTTTCAAATGACTGAAAAGCTTTTCGTTTTCCGGTTTGTCAATTTCGAAAAAGTACTGCAACATTGACAAATTCAGCGTTTTCCCAAATCGGCGAGGGCGAGGCAAAAGCAAAACAGCTTTTTCGGATTTTATCACCTCTTTTATTAACAATGATTTATCAACGAAGTAGTTATTGTTCTCAATAATACTTTTGAAATCAGAAAAACCAAGATTTAATTCCTTCCTAATGTCCATTTAACTCATATTTTTACCTTACAAAGTTATTAAAATCTTACATTAAATGTTATGAAACAATTTATGGTAGTAGCGTACGACATTGCCGACAATCGCAGGCGGCAAAAAATCGCTAAAGTATTAGAGCAGCACGGTATGCGCTGCAACGAGAGTGTTTTCGAGTGCCTTCTTACCGATGCGAAGATAAAGAAGATGCAGGCGCAAATTTTGAAATTGGCCGACAAGAGCGAAGACATTATTTTGTACTATTTTTTATGTCTTCCGTGTGTTATGAAGCGCGAAAGTATAGGTAAACGACCTGAATTTGCACCCGAATTGGTGATGGTTTGATTTGGGGTTGTTATACTATTGAATAGCAATGTATTAATGACTATTTCCGTATTTTGGTTTAACAAAATAAACCCAAACTTCTTGCGAACTTTTC
Organism: uncultured Bacteroidia bacterium; assembly: GCA_903834845.1. Lineage (GTDB taxonomy): Bacteria > Bacteroidota > Bacteroidia > Bacteroidales > Prolixibacteraceae > JAAFHB01. The sequence continues at coordinate 2,408 of CAILKW010000401.1, forward strand.
GAAAAATGGTTAAAGTGGTGAAATACTGCATTATAAGTGATATTTGGCTGTTATACGGAGAGTACCGAAGTCAATAATATTTTCGCAAATGGCAGTAGTTTTTGAAAAAGCAGAAGTTCTTGCGAAAAAACGGAAATTGCCTTGATGTAACACATTGGAAATCAATGGGCATTTTTTGCAAAAAAAGTCAATTTTTCGCAAATGGCATTTTTTTGAGAAAGTGCCAACTATTTGCGAACATTTTGATGACTGTAAAGCCGTGTGGGACTGATAATTGAACAATAATAACACTAAAAAGTCCCAAAAAAAACAATTTCAAAAATGGCATTTGCGAACTTTTTTTGGTTTTGGGTGTAATATGTTGATAGAATGTGTTATATTGCGCCCGATTTGGTGGGTTATTGAAATTGGAAAAATGTAATAGGTTGAGGATTATGGTATTCCATGTAGATTGAGCCTTCGGGCGACTGAGACACTAATTCTATTTTAGATATTAAAAGGAATCAAAATTCCATGTAGATTGAGCCTTCGGGCGACTGAGACTTTAAAATCAGAGCAACTGCTCCAGTTAAAACTGAAACAAATTCCATGTAGATTGAGCCTTCGGGCGACTGAGACAATGTATCAACTTTTTTTGAGCCACTTGCATTGATTCCATGTAGATTGAGCCTTCGGGCGACTGAGACAATTAAAACACACACAAAAGAGCATTATTTTAGAACCGATTCCATGTAGATTGAGCCTTCGGGCGACTGAGACGGAGTAAGAAATCTCTTTAGAATAGACTTGAATTTTTTATTCCATGTAGATTGAGCCTTCGGGCGACTGAGACGTCACATTTTTGGGGTTAAGAGCTTTACCCGTTTCAGATTCCATGTAGATTGAGCCTTCGGGCGACTGAGACTGCACCCAATCTGGGAACAATTCTTCGTTTATCAATTCCATGTAGATTGAGCCTTCGGGCGACTGAGACAGGCAAATGGTTGCCATCTTCATTTAGTAGACAGTCTTATTCCATGTAGATTGAGCCTTCGGGCGACTGAGACAACAAACGGTAATCCAAATCTTTTTCATTTTATCGATTTTATTCCATGTAGATTGAGCCTTCGGGCGACTGAGACGAATTTTTATATCCCCAATTCAGGGTATAAAATTCACTATTCCATGTAGATTGAGCCTTCGGGCGACTGAGACGTGTTACGCCCAGAGTTGTAACTTGTGCCACCTGTGTATTCCATGTAGATTGAGCCTTCGGGCGACTGAGACTTGTTGATCTTTCGCGACCAACACGTATTGGGTGAAATTCCATGTAGATTGAGCCTTCGGGCGACTGAGACCTTTTTCGGAATAAGTCCAGTCCGATTGAGAAGAAGATTCCATGTAGATTGAGCCTTCGGGCGACTGAGACAATTCTTCATTGTGCTCATAATAGTACGTATCAACCGTAAT
>CAILKW010000402.1 GCA_903834845.1 uncultured Bacteroidia bacterium
AATGGAGACAGAAGAATATTGGCGACAATTTTTCGAGAGTCTTGGCAAAACGACTATGTATTTTCGTTATGATTTCGAGAATTGCGTGGTACGGACCTCACCAACTCCTAATGGCGTGGAAGCTTGGGTTAAATTTCAAGGTGAGGAAGAGTTTCTAACCATTCGTGGAAGTGAAATTGTGGCTGAAGCAGTTGTTCCGCATAGAATTACAACAAAGGAAGATTATGACTCATTCATATAACTACACAGCGGACAAGGCTTGAATCGTTAGATTTTGGGGTATGAAACAAGACGGTGGGATGCGTGTGGCTGACTAATAGTTTAAAAGAGGAATGTTGGTTCCTCTTTTTTTTGTGCTGTGTTTTTGCCAAACAGAAATTCAGAATTATTCAGATTGATATGGTCAGTAATTCAGCACCCAGCTTATGAAGCCCATCGGATATCCGCTTACATTGTGCGGGACGAGGTTTACGTAATCCAGAGGCGTAATGCCACAACTGTCGTTGATTGATGCCGGTAATACGCGATAATGCAGCTTTTGTAAACACATCACTGTAAGCGTTTAGCAGGGCCTCGGTTGACAGTATGAATTCAAGTTCATATTCTCCACAAAATACTTCGGGTATAATGTCACCGTCTTTCAGACTACCTTCGACATGAAATTCAATAGCCTCTCTTATATTTTTTTTCATTTCCGGGAGAGAGGATGCGGTACTTACACAACCCGGCAAAATAGGAGCGTAGCCACAGAAGTTGTTTCCGGTGTAATAAATATTTACAATAACTGTTTGCATATTCGTATGTTTTAACAGGATATTATTTCAGCCCTGCTTGTTTTAAAATTGAATCTACCAAAAAATGTTCCAAATCATCATTTTTGCCGTGGTCGGGGATGGTTACTTTTCCTTTTTTTGATGGATGCTTATATTGCTTATGGCTACCTTTTTGACCAATAGAAAACCATCCATCAGCAACAATAATATCAATCATTTCTTTAACCTTTTTCCTCACGTCTTACTTTGTTATTTCAGAATACAAAAGTAGTAAATATACGAACTATAAACAAACTTTACTCCATTATTTAGACAAAAACTTTATTACAGATAATTAAATTCCACATTGTATTGTTTAACTCTTTCTTCAAGCTCATAACATTTAAAAAAAGAATGTATTTGATAGCATTTTACGTTACATGGAATTATTTCTGCACCTGTTTTGTCAATTACGCCAAAGGTCTCATCCCAATAGCAGTCACTATGTTTATTCACGATTGCATAACCATTATGGAAGCTTGAACATCCATTGTAGTCTTTCAATGATATTACTTTTTTCCCTTTTTTGTTGATAAAACACCATTCATTATTAAATACAACTTTAGCTAAACCTTCAGAAAAAGGCCTTGGCTTTTCAAATATTATTGGTATTACAAGCTATCCATAAATATTGATATACCCCCATTTATTTGAAGCCCAATTTCCAATTCTAACAGCTGCCAAACCTTCATTAAAATCCTTAACACTCGAATAAATCATTGGGATTGCCAAATTATTGTTTTTATCAATATAGCCACATTTGAAATTCTTAAGAACTCCTATTTTAACTCTTCTTAATCCCTCAAAGATTTTTCCTATGTAATCATAATTTTCCACCTAAAAAATATTCTATGTTTTTTATTCAATTTCAATCATATCAATCTCTTTCATCAATCTGTCTGTTTCCCAAAGGGTTACTATTATTTTTTGATAATGCAGAATGTCATCAAACTCAATTGTTCTGTCTTTTCTGTCTTTGAGCCATCTTTGAGCAGGTTGGTAGCCGCCAATATAGAAATTCCAGGCTATTTCGGGAACGTTATCGAAATACTGTGTGTCGTTGATATAAACCTTTCCATCCTGATATTTTGGTTTAATAACCTTATTACTACCATCTTAGGGATATTGGGTAATGTAACTTTCGGCTACCGGGCTTTCCAATAAATGTATTTGCCGGAGTTCGCCACCTAATTTTACCAATTTCCAAAACGTAGAGACGCGATTAATCGCATCTCTACCGTTTGGATACGGCACTCGCGGAAAATCTATTTTCAGAAATTCTTTGTATTTCTCGCGGTACGAAGGTGAATGTAAAACCGCCTAGATATAATCTAAAATATCTATTGGTGCGAACGTTTTTAGACCTTCAAGGTTTTTAAAACCTTGAAGGTCTTTATCTGCAACAAATTCTAAACCCAATTTCTCGGCTATTTTATTTACAATTTCCATGTTTAGATTAGGGGTTCTTTCAGTTGTTTGCCCAATGGTTTGTTGGGCATTGGTTTCAGGATCGAGGTAAAGCGGAAAATGATAAGATGCTTCTTTAGTTTGGAGTGAAACTGAGCATTTATCACTTAGGTTTTTAGTAGTAAAAATATGTTGGAAATCAGATGTGCTTTGTTGTTTACAAATTAACAGGCCTATATTATTTATTGAAATCATGTGTTTCATAATATCATTTCTTGGATAGGATAGAATACCTTTTGATTTGCGAGAATACAAAATGAACCGCTTATCAAATGGTCGATAATCAATTTTTTAATTAAATAATTTTCTTTTTCATTTTTAGCTGAAGATTAGCAAAGGGGAAATGATATTCAAGGTTTATTATTTATTTTTTTGTTTACCCAAAAAGCTTTTATTGCTTCGGATTGATTGACTCGATGGTGTCAGGAACAGTTTCGTCATTTATGATGTGAACTAAAGTTAAAAATTGTTTTTTACTTACAGCACTGTTGTACCTCGATTTTTTTCTTGCAATGCTGTCAATCTCAAGAATTGAATATTCAGTATATTTTATATATTTTTGCAAAATATTTAAGTCGTGGCAATGGAAAAGAAGAAGGTTTTATTTATTTCACAAGAAATCACACCATACCTACCAGAATCTGAGATTTCTGATATCGGGAGATTCCTTCCACAAGGTATTCAGGAAAAGGGGAAAGAGATTCGCACATTCATGCCTCGTTTTGGATGTGTGAATGAGAGAAGGAATCAGCTTCATGAAGTGATCCGTCTTTCAGGTATGAATTTGGTTATCAACGATAATGATCATCCGCTGATCATTAAAGTTGCATCTATTCAAGCGGCACGTATGCAGGTTTATTTCATTGATAATGAGGATTATTTCCAGCGAAAGTTTGCTGTTGCCAATGACGAAGGAGTTGAATTTGACGATAACGATGAACGGGCAATATTTTTCGCACGAGGTGTTCTCGAGACTGTGATCAAATTGCGATGGTCACCCGATATTATTCACTGCCACGGTTGGTTTACCGGAATGATTCCTCTTTTTGTGAAAAAAACCTACAGGAACAATCCATTGTTTGCTAATGCCAAAATCATCTATTCTATTTATAATGACCAGTTTAATAGTCCTCTTAGCAGTAGTATGGCACGAAAAATAGCCGAGGACGGGATTGATATGAACGATATTTCAATGTTGAAGAATCCGACCTTTGTGAATTATAGTAAACTTGCAATTGATAACTCTGACGCAACTACAAAGGGTAGTGAAACCATCAATAGCGAGTTGGAGGAATACATGAAAGCCTCGGGAAAACCATTACTCGATTATCAAACGAAGGAAACTTTAGTTAATTCCTCCTTCGATTTTTACAATATTTTTTAATAATTTGCGCCGGTTTTACTTAAAGTTAAAAACATTGAAAGATAAATATTTTGAATTGAAGAACCTTTTTATAGCGTTTCTTCTTTTATTGGCAGTAGTTTGGGGATGTAAAAATGGGGATCAGACCTTGGGTATTAATCTGTTGCCTGATGTTAAAATCCTCGAAACCAGATATCATCAGGAAAATTCCACAATAAATACTGCTGTATTTACAGACACAAAAATCAGGGTTGATCGTCCTAAGTATGATCTTTTAGGTAGTTTCAATGATCCGCTTTTCGGGCGCACCGATGCTGCCTTTGCTGCCCAATTCCGCTTACCATATCATCCCGATTATGATCCAAGTGCTGAAGTTGACTCGGTTGTTTTGAAAATGACCTATAAAAAGATTTACGGCGATACTGTCAGCAGTCAAACAGTACAGGTATATGAGTTAATCGGTAATCTGAACTACGATGCAAAATACCTTTCTTCGTTCAATATAAAGAGTCTTGCATCCTCCGTACCAATCGGAACAGGTAGTTTTATTCCAAAATTCAGAACCGATTCAACACTTACCGATACAACAGAACAAGTCATAAGTGTGCGTTTGAATAAATCTTTTGGAAGTAGCCTCCTTAAAATAGATTCTTTGAAAATGGTGAATAACGAAGAGTTTGTTAACGTTTTTAAAGGATTGTATATTGGCGCAACCCCTATAAACAGGAAAGGAACTCTTGTAAGTGTTAATGCTTCAGCTTCAATGATTGTTTTGTATTTTCATGATGCAGTCAGTGATACTTTAGGATATGCTTATCGTGTTTCGGCTAACTCGGCAAATGTTTCAGGTTTTAATCATGATTACACACTTGCCCGATTTAATCAGAATTTAAACAAGGAAAGCAATAACGATACTCTGATTTACATACAACCTACCGGCGGAATAAAATCAAAAGTCTATGTTCCATCTCTTTCAAAATGGAAAGATTCAACCAATTATATAATAAACAAGGCAACACTTACTTTTCACGCGGATACAATAATGAGCGATTACAGGCGATATTCAATGCCCGACAGGATCTATCTGAAGGTAATCAACGAAACAGGTGAAGAGGAGTTCCCTGCCGACAGCCAGCTATCGAGTAGTTATTACGGGGGGTATTTCGATTACACTACCGCGACATATTCTTTTAATGTTACGCAACACCTTCAACAACTGATTAAAGGTTTAAACAGTGGGACGATGCACAATAACGGGTTCTACCTTGTACATACAGAGCGTAACTACGCTGCTCAAAGGTTAGTACTTAAAGGATTTAATAGCTCAAAACCAGTTGAATTGAACGTGACATATACCAGATACAAATAAAAACTGATAAGATTGGCAAATAAAATACTACTGCTGGTAATCATTGTTATTGTTTATTTTTCTTTCTTCACCTCCTGTGCGAATATTGGTATGCCATCGGGAGGTTTGAAAGATACTATTCCGCCCGTAGTCTTACGCAGCATTCCTGTTGCAGAACAAACAAATTTTACAGACCAAAAAATAAGGCTTACATTCAATGAATTTGTTATTGTTGAGGGACTTAACGAAAAATTCGTTGTGTCTCCACCTTTGTCAAAAAAACCATTGTTCAGAACCAAAGGGAAAACCGTTGTTGTTGATTTAAACGAGAAATTAAAACCAAACACTACATATTCACTTGATTTTAAAGATGGCATATCGGACAATAACGAAAGAAACCCATTAAGGAATTTAAGGTTGGCTTTCTCAACAGGATCACAGTTTGACACACTTAGAATAGTGGGATTTGTGAAAGAGGCCTTCTCGCTCGAACCGATTCCCAATACTTACATAATGCTTTATCGTGGTCGTTCCGATACTCTTGTTCAAACTACAAGGCCCGATTTTATTGCAAAAACCGATCAAAATGGCTTTTTCGCTGTCACTAATCTCCCCGCCGATACATTTCAGGTTTACGGATTAAGCGATGTTGATAACAATCTGAAATTTACTCCCGGAGCCGACTCTATATCATTTATTGATGATCTGATTATTCCATCAGCCAAATTCCTTCCTCTTCGAGACACTACAATCACGGGTATGGATACGCTGCTCATTTTTGGAAAGACTAAATTTTCGCCCGATCCGTTATATCTCCTCCGTTTTGGCGAGGATTATTTTGATCTTCGACTTGACAAATACGAACATTCGACTCGAAAAGTGGTTGATCTGTTTTTTACTCAAACAGTTGCCGACACTTTTAATATTGAACCATTGAATTTCGAGGCTAAACCAGGTTGGAAATATGTCGAAATGTCGGCAAAATCTGACTCTGTACGAATATGGCTTACTGATTCAATGGATTATAAGAAAGACACACTTATATTTAAACTGTCATATCTTCAGCAGGATAGTCTTAAACAATTCTATACGTTCAGCGATACCATCCGACTTTATTACACAGATGTTACTCAAGCCGCAAAAAATAAGCGAAAAGAGAGGCGCAAGGTGGAAAGTGAGGAATTATCTGTTATTCTCGAAACAAACACAAAGTCGGGTTTTGACATTTATCGTGACCTAACCATTGAATCACCCGAACCGATTGCGCTTTTTGATACCACAATGATATCGCTGTTGGAAAAAAAAGATACTACATATTATCCTATATCGTACAAACTAAGCCCAGACTCTCTCAATAAAAGACTCTACATACTGAAACATCCATGGAAATACGGCACTAATTACCAACTTTTAATAGACTCGGCTGCGGTAACTACAATATATTCGACTTACTCGAAAAAGCTCAAACAGGAGTTTAAAACTCAGGAGGAGGAGTATTACGGGAAAATTATCCTGAATCTAAGCAACGTTACAATGCCAACCATTGTACAACTATTGAGCGATGAAAAGGATGAGAAAATTTATCAATCTGTACTTGCTTCAAAAGATGGTTTAATCACTTTTAAATTTCTTGAACCCCGAAAATATGTTGTAAAAGCAATTTTTGACAAAAATAACAATGGGAAATGGGATTCAGGGAATCTCAAAAAACGGATTCAGCCCGAAGAAGTAATGTATTATCTGAGCGTTAAAAAAGTAAGATCGAATTGGGATAATAAAGACAATTGGGCTTTGCCCACCCGTCAGCTCAGCAAGAAAATTGTTGACGAAGAAGTCGAGGCTCAAAAACTCAAGGATAAGTTAATGAAGAAGAAAAGCAACAAGGCTTTTTAGATCAATAACTTATAATAACAGAATAACATTTAACAGACCGGTATGGCATCTTCGGTCTCAATAAATACAAAGGTGCCCTCATATAAAAAAAGAAAACTATGGCTAATTTAAGACGTTTGAAAAAAGAGATTGAGTTCATGTCATCACAGCTCATTGGTGATTGTATTGACTTTCTTGAAGCCTTTGAGGACAAAAAGGACATTACAGTATTGTCTATTATTGAGGAAGCCGTTTTACTTAATAACTCAATTCTCGATCGTGCCTGTCATCCCGATGGAAAAGACAATCCCAAGCTGGTAAAACAGCATTACAGGCAATTGAAAACTGACTTTATTAACGGACTTGATCAGGCCTACTCTAAATTGGAAGCCATGATAAAAAAATAGGCATCTGGTAGTTTTGGAGCGATATTGTCCTGAAATTTTAACATAACCCTGACTCTTTGTCGGGGTTTTTCTTTTAACTATTTGTTAATTTATTGGCAATCAATCTTGTTTTACAAAAATACTTTTTCCTTTTAATTTATTTTGGTATCATTGGTAATCTGCTCTTAATGGTGGTTTAATCAATTTCCTTTTGCAATCAGGGTATATGATAAAACTTTGTTACTTTTGTATATGTCAACTTTGTAAAAACAAATTTACGTTTGCTGAAAAAAGCAATTGTGTGACAGAGAAAATCGAAATAATTAATCGGGCTCGATGAGACTTTTAAAACCTTCAGATGCTGAAATTTGGACAAAGTTCAAAAATGGTGACGGTGATGCACTTTCATTCATCTATGCTGAAAACTCAAATAAGCTATATCTGTATGGTTTAAAGCTTACTACAAATTATTCAATCATTGAAGACTCAATTCAGGACCTTTTTTCGGATCTAATCAGGAACAGGAAAAAACTTGGTGAAACAGACAATATTCATTTTTACCTGATTAAATCATTTAAAAGGAGATTGCAGCGACAGCTTCAGAAAGAGCAACGGTACAATTTGAAAGACAATAACCAAGAATATGCGTTCGATATTACCTATTCCATTGAGCATGACATTATTCTTGAAGAAAACTCAAATCAGAAAATACGTTTACTCAACAAAGCATTAAAAGACTTAACACCCCGCCAAAAGGAAGCTGTTTACCTGAAATTTACTCAGGGTATGGAATACGTTGATATTGCTGAAATGATGGAAATGAGCGTTGAATCGTGCAGAAACCTTATTTGCAAGGCAATAAAGTCAATGAAAGAATCATTACAACCCAGTGGCAGCACACCGCTTTTTTTGCTTTTCATACAATCTCTTGCAAAAAAAAATAAAAAAAGTTAAAAAGAATGATGATGTTTTCACAGATTATGCCTTTATGAAATTGTAAAATACTAATAATTCATGCAAAAAGGAAATTACCAAAAATTTTCAACTGAAGAATTCGTTCTTGATAAAGAGTTCTCCGTTTGGGTTTCAAGCCCCGACTTGGAAAAAGATTTATTTTGGGAAAAATTCCTTGCAGATCATCCTGAAAAAAGCGTTCAAATCAGAGATGCAGCCCTTATTATTAAATCATTACAGCCAATCGAACCGAAGGTTTCGGAACAACAACTTAATCAAATACTTCAAAAGGTAAAAGCTCAGGATTCGACAAAAAGCTGGTTTGGTTACAGATGGGTTAGGTTTGCTGCCGGAATTGTTTTGATAATCTCGATAGGCAGTCTGATCTGGTTATCCGTTCGCAGTAAAAATCAATTTCCTCTTGAATCCGCCAATGAACAGGTTATGAAAGGTAAAGTAATATTTGCCAATGGAGCGACTAAAGAATTTGATACTGAACAAACTACCATCAAACAAACAACTTCGGGGGGACTCACAATCAATAACGATACTATTGACGATAATTCTGATAAAGAAACCTCAGCAATGAACCGGATTATCATCCCTTACGGAAAACGCTCCGACATTACTCTTGCCGATGGAACGCATATATGGCTCAATTCTGGCAGTCAGTTATCATACCCATCCGAATTTAAGAGTGATTCACGTGAGGTATTTCTTTCAGGAGAAGCGTTTTTTGATGTTCAATCCAATCCTGATAAACCTTTTTATGTAGTTACCCAAAACATCAGAATCAAAGTACTTGGTACAAGATTTAATGTTTCCTCTTATAATGAGGACAATACAACACAAACGGTATTAGTGGAAGGAAAAGTCGTGGCAGGAACAAACAAATTATTTGCAAAAACAATAGATTTAGTACCCGGCGAACGGATGATTTACGACAAAAGCAATGAAAACCTTTCAAAAGATCGGGTTGATGTCAGATTATTTGCCTCGTGGGTAAGTGGTTATTTGATTTTTGAAAATGAGCCAATTACCGAAGTTTACAAGAAGCTCGAACGTTATTATAATCAACAAATAGCAATTGAGGGCAGCCTTGAGCAAATCACCTTTTCAGGTAAACTCGATCTAAAAGACAATATTAAAGATGTTCTCGAAAATATGTCGTTTGCATCGTCTGTTAATGTATTGGAAAACAACGGATCATTCACAATAAAAAATTAATGCCTATGAAAGAAAAAGAGTGCCTGTTACGAAGAGTATGAATCAATCACATTGCGGTAAAAACGTTACAGAGGCCGAAAATGTGAGCAAAAAAACCGGGGCGAGCGTCTGGACAAACGCCGGGTTTAAGAGAATCAAATGACCTAAGGTCAATAAAAAAAAACATTCAAAAATATGAGATTAATATCAAAAGAAAGAGACATTTACAGATGTCTCGCGAAAAGCTTTTTAGTTATACGTATGGCGTTGCTCTTCATACTTTTAAGTTCTGCCTTTGCGTTCAGTTCGGGCAGTTACGCACAAAATACGAAATTATCGTTGCAACTTAAAAATGCAAAGGTAAGAGACGTATTGAAGGCAATTGAGGAGCAAAGTGAGTTTATATTTTTTTATCAGGATCAGCAAATAGATTTAAATCGAAGAGTAAGCATCACAGCAGATGATAAGTATGTGAACGAAATCCTTGATCAGATTTTTAAAGGATCCGAGAATGTCTATTCCATCAGAGACCGGCAAATTGTTATCGGTAAAACGCAGAAGCAATTAGAAACCAATGACTTGCCTGTGGAAAGAATTTTAGAAGAGGTGCAACAACCTCAGAAAAAGGAGGTAAAAGGAAAAGTTACAGACGAAGAAGGACTTCCGCTTCCGGGAGCAACGATAGTCATAGAAGGAACAACACGAGGTGTTATAACAGATAATGATGGTACTTTCCGTCTGGAGGTAAGTATTGGGAATAAGCTAATTATCTCTTTTATCGGATATACGAATCAGGTAATCTCTTACACCGGACAAACTGAAATAAAAGTTCAGCTTAAAGACAAATCACAAGAACTTGAGGACGTAACAGTTGTGGCTTTTGCAAAACAAAAGAAAGAAAGTGTAATTTCGTCAATTAGTACCGTTGAAACAAAAGATTTAAAGGTACCCTCAAGTAACCTTACAACAGCTTTGGCAGGACGTATTTCCGGATTAATTTCTTACCAGCGAAGCGGCGAACCGGGACAGGATGATGCCAGCTTTTTTGTTCGCGGCGTAACTTCGTTTAGCTATGCCCGCGGTCCACTGATTTTAATTGACGGCGTTGAAATGGCTTCAGCTGACCTTGCCCGCCTTCAGCCCGATGATATTGCCACTTTTTCAATTATGAAAGATGCCGCTGCAACTGCACTTTACGGAGCTCGCGGAGCAAATGGAGTTATTTTGGTAACAACAAAAGAGGGTAAAGAAGGAAAAGCTCAGATATCATTCCGATACGAAACTTCATTCTCGATGCCTACCCAGGAAGTCGATTTAGCAGATCCGATAACTTATATGAAAATGAACAATGAAGCGGTATTGACAAGAAACCCGTTAACTGCTGTACCATATTCTTATGAAAAAATTGACAATACTATTGCCGGAAAAAATCCTTATGTTTATCCGGCAAACGACTGGTATAAGATGCTTTTTAAAAACTACACCGTAAACCATAGGGCAAATTTCAATGTAAGTGGAGGAGGAAAAATTGCAAGGTATTATATCGCCGGAACATTTAACCAGGATAACGGGATTTTAAATGTTGATAAAAACAATAACTTCAATAATAATATTGATCTCAAGCGATATTTATTACGATCGAATGTAAATATCAATATTACCCCAAAAACAGAGGCTGTTGTAAGACTACATGGTACATTCGATGACTACACCGGCCCAATTGACGGTGGTTCTGATCTTTATAAAAAAGTAATGAGAGCTGATCCTGTTTTATTCCCGGCCTACTACGCACCTGATGCAAAATACGCACACACCACGCACACTCTGTTTGGAAATTACGACAAAGGTCAATACATTAATCCTTATGCCGACATGGTAAAAGGTTATAAGGATTATGCAAAATCGTTGATGCTGGCACAGTTTGAATTAAAACAAGATCTTGATTTTATAACAGACGGTCTTCATCTGCGCGGTTTATTTAGTACCAACCGCTATTCTTACTTTGATGTCAGCAGGTATTACAATCCTTTCTGGTATTCGGTGGGCAACTACGATAAACCGACTGACACTTACTCGTTATTAAATTTAAATCCTGCAACAGGCACAGAATATTTACAATACACAGAAGGCCCAAAGGAAATCACATCAACAAGCTACCTTGAAACAGCAATCAATTACGATAGAACGTTTAATGATAAACATTCGATAAGTGGCTTGCTTGTTTACACAATGCGAAGTAGCTTAAAACCCAATGCCACTACTTTGGCCTTATCCTTACCTTCAAGAAATATCGGGTTTGCAGGACGCTTTACTTATTCATATAACAGTCGTTATTTCGCTGAATTAAATTTTGGATACAATGGTTCTGAGCGTTTTGCAAAAAAAGAACGTTTTGGTTTTTTCCCTTCAATGGGACTTGCCTGGGTTACCTCTAATGAACCCTTCTGGAGCGAAAACCTAAAACGCATAATTTCTAAATTAAAAATAAAAGGAACTTATGGTTTAGTCGGAAATGATGCAGTCGGTGAAGCTACTGACAGGTTTTTCTATTTATCGGAAGTTAACCTAAACAATACCAGTCGGGCATTTACCTGGGGAGAAAACTTTGACTACACAGTAAACGGAGTCTCCACATCACGGTATGCCAATGACAAAATTACTTGGGAAACCTCGGCCAAACTAAATACCGGATTAGAGATAAGTTTCTTCAATAAGCTTGATGTTCAGGTTGATTATTATACTGAACACCGAAAGAACATTTTGATGGCACGTGCAGATATTCCAACTACATTTGGGTTGCAGGCTACTCCACAAACTAACGTTGGTGAAGCCAAAGGACAAGGCATAGACTTATCAGCCGATTACAAGCAATCGTTCACAAAAAACTTCTGGGTTTCAGGACGTGCTAATTTTACTTATGCAACAGCCAAATATGCCGTATATGAAGAAGTTGACAATACACTAACTCCTTGGTTATCTCATATTTATCAGCCTATTGCCCAACAATGGGGATATGTAGCCGAGCGATTATTTGTTGATAATTATGATGTTTACAACACACCTAAACAAACATTTGGCGAATATATGGGTGGTGACATTAAATACAGAGATATAAATAAAGACGGACAGATTAACTCTTTAGATAGAGTTCCAATCGGGTATCCCACACAACCGGAAATAATCTATGGCTTTGGATTTTCATCAGGGTTTAAAGGGTTCGACCTTTCATGCTTCTTTCAGGGAATGGCAAGGGAATCGTTTTGGATTGATGCCGCTAATACTGCGCCATTCATTGATACAGATGGAAACGGAACAGTTTTCTCTAAAAATGCGTTACTAAAAGTATATGCTGATAATCATTGGTCACTCGATAACCCCAATGTTTATGCTTTATGGCCTCGGCTTGGCAATAAGAGCATCACCAATAATACCCAAACCAGTACATGGTTTATGCGCGATGGTTCATTTTTACGATTGAAATCATTGGAATTTGGTTATACCGTACCTGAAAGAATGATCAAACGTTCGGGGATAACAAATCTCCGGATTTATTTTACAGGTACAAACCTACTGACATTTAGCCAGTTCAAACTATGGGATCCAGAGATGGCCGGTAATGGTTTGGGATATCCAATTCAAAAAGTTTACAATGTAGGGATTCAGGTCTCATTCTAAAATAACATGAAAATGAAAATGAAAAAATTAGGTTTCATACATATTATATGCCTTCTGGTGCTAAGTACTTCATGCAATAAATTTCTGGATGTAGTACCAGACAACGTGCCAACTCTTGATCACGCCTTCTTAGACAGGACGAGTGCCGAAAAATACCTCGCTACTTGTTATACCTATCTACCAAATTTGGGTACACCAACAGGCGACCCTGCAATTCTTGGAAGCGACGAATGGTGGGCAATTGAAGATCCTTATTACGGAACCGGAAATTACTACGGTTTAAGGTTGAAAAAAGGAGAACAGAACTCAAACGACCCCTTATTAAATTTTTGGGATGGCACCAATAACGGAAGTTCATTATTCCGCGCATTACGCGATTGTAACGTATTTATTGAAAATATAAATAAAGTTGGTGGGGATTTGACTGAAGAAGAAGCTAAACGGTGGACGGCTGAAGTCAAATTTCTGAAAGCGTATTATCACTACTATTTGCTAAGAATGTATGGCCCCATTCCGCTTCAAAAGGTAAGTTTACCAGTTTCAACAGGTATTGAAGAAGTAAGGGTTTACAGGGATCCTTTTGACGATTGTGTTGATTACGTAGTAAATCTGTTGAATGAAGCTATTCCTGATTTGCCATTACAGATATCAAATACTGCGTCTGAATTAGGTCGAATTACTCAACCCATTGCGTTAGCATTAAAAGCTGAGCTTTTAGTAACAGCTGCCAGCCCGTTATTCAATGGAAATCCCGATTTTGCAGGGATGATTGATAATCGCGGTACTAAATTGTTCAAAGCTGTTTACGACCCATCGAAATGGCAAAAAGCCGCTATTGCCTGCAAAAATGCCCTTGACACTTCTTTGCTCGCCGGCCACGATTTGTACCAGTTTACAAAAATCACAAACATTTCTGACTCTACAAAGCGGATTATGTCGCTTCGACAAGTGGTGACTGACAAATGGAATAAAGAAATTATCTGGACGGAATCAAAATTGACAATGGCTGATTATCAAAGGGCAACCACTCCAATGTTCATGATCGAACAATTTCAATGGATGCCGACCGATCCGTTTATGTGCCCAACCTTAGCAATGGCTGAGTTGTTTTACACAAAAAATGGTGTTCCTATTGAAGAGGATAGCAAGTTTGAATATGCTGACAGATTTAGCACAACACTTGCACCAACAGATCACAAATTCTATGTTAAGCCTGGTGTCGAGACTGCAAAATTGAATATGAACCGTGAACCACGTTTTTATGCAAATCTGGCTTTTGATGGTGCTATTTGGTTTGGAAACGGTCGTTTTAAAGATGTTGGCCAAGGATTGGCAACAGAGCAACCGTGGGTATTCCAAACAAAAAAAGGTCAGCCACAAGGGAAAAATTCAAGCATAAGGTATAGTTTGTCAGGATATTGGGTGAAAAAAACAAGCCATTTCGAGAGCGTAAGCACTTCATCATCCTCGAATGTGATTGTCAGGTCAACTTATCCAATTATCCGTCTGGCTGATTTATACTTGTTATATACTGAGGCACTGAATGAATCACTTGATGCACCAACTACTGAAGTTTATCGTTGTATTGACTTGGTGCGTAAAAGAGGCGGATTAAAAGGAGTTGTTGAAAGCTGGCAGACCTCTTCAAAATTCCCATCTAAACCATCAACTAAAGAGGGAATGAGAGATATTATACAAAAAGAGCGTATGATTGAACTTGCTTTCGAAGGAAAACGTTATTGGGATATACGGCGTTGGAAAACTGCATATATTTGGCTAAACCAATCGGTACAAGGTCTGAATTCAGATGCAACTACTGCACTCGAATTTAATACGGTTAGGACAATATATTCTATGCAATTTTCAACTAAAGATTATTTGTCACCAATCCGGCAAAGTAATATGAGGGTGAACACGAATCTTTTACAAAATCCATATTGGAATTAAAAGTTGAGTCATGAAAAAAATAAGAAAAATGAAAAAACTGAGTTATACATGGACATTCATCCTGATGGTTTTAGGGTTCTCATGCAGTGAACAACCTATCGGTCAATATCCCGTTGATAAAGTTGCTCCGCAAAGTATTGCAAATCCTGTTGTCCAAAATATAAAGGGAGGTGCAACAATTACTTATGATCTTCCTAAAGAGGCCGATCTGCTCTTTATTAAAGCTGTCTTTACTCTTCCAAACGGGAATAAAAAAGTTGTTGAGACATCGGCATTTGCAAATTCTATTGCTATCAACGGCTTTGCAAAATCGGCCAAGGCAACAGTACAATTAATTTCTGTTGACAAAAGCAGGAATGAGTCGCAACCTGTTGATGTGCAAATTGAACCATTAGATTCACCTATTTTCGATATTTTTGCGAATCTTAAAGTTATTTCAAGCTTTGGAGGAATAAAATTGACATGGACAAATGCCGATAAAAAGGAAGTTGTGGTTGGTGTACTCACAAAAAATGCAGATGGGAAGTATGCCTCGCTCGAAAATTTTTATACCTCCGTTGCATCGGGTCTTGGAGTTGTGCGGGGATTAAAACCATTACCTACTGAATTTGCAATTTTCATACGTGATATTTATGATAATTATACCGACACATTATTTACAACACTTACTCCGTGGGATGAACAAAAATTGGATAAAAAATTGTTTAAAGGGATGACCTTGGCCTCTTTTTTTACCTTAAGTTCTTATGGAAGTTCGAATATGGGTGTTCTTTGGGATGATGTGTCAACAAATATCAACACAAATACTACAATGTATTATGTGAATACAACTACAACAGAGAAAATATTTATCACATTTGATTTGGGGGTTAGTGCAAAGTTGTCACGGTTCAAATTTTGGGGCCGCACCACTTGGTATTTTAATCTCCATCATCCTAAGGAGATTGAGATTTGGGGTACTAATGATGCAGCTGTCGCAAATGGCGACAGAGATAGCTTCACTGGCTGGAAATTGCTCACTTCGGGAATATCAACCAAACCATCAGGTCCTGATGTTCTGGCTGATAATCTACTTACTTCTGAGGATAGAGCTCTTGCAGCTGCCGGTGAAGAATTTGAATTTCCTCTGGAAGCACCTGTTTCCCGCTATATCAGATTCAGGTGCCTGCGCACATGGACAGATTCTAAAAGTATGTTTTTAGGTGAGTTAACCTTTTGGGGAAATATAGTGAAATAATCTTTTTTTAAAGAATTATAAAATATTGCAAATGAAAAAAATAATTTTTAAAATCATTCTTTTCGGGGTAATCTTCACAATTGCTGGATGTACAGGTATTAATGATAAACATGATATGTATCTTAAGGCTGGCGAGATAAATTATATCGGTCGTGCAGACTCAGCAAAGTTTTTGGCAGGTAATCAACGATTCAAACTAAGGTATTGGATTACCGATCCGAGAGCTAAAGTAATGAATATTTACTGGTCACAAAAAAAAGACTCTGTAGTTGTAGCTATTCCAACTCATCGTCCATTGGATGCCATTGACTTAATTATTGGTGATGCCCAAAAAATCATCGCCGAAAACAATTATACAATACAGCTTTTATCTACCGATGGCGGAAAACTCAGTTCAATTGTATATGAAAAAATCGGCAATGTTTATGGCCCTAAGTATCAGTCATCGCTGAACAACAGATTATATACACTTGTTAAATATACTATTGTAGGCTCGATTGTTACAATCAACTGGGCCGGTATTACATCTGACAAAGAAATCGGTCTCGAAATCTCCTATTTTGGTCAGGATAATACGCCGGTTAAAACAAAATTAGCCACAGCTTCCCTTGGTGCACAAACAATTCTTTCAAATGTTAATAAGGCGATGGGTATTACTTATAGAACAATGTTCCTGCCTGAGCCATTGGCCATTGATACTTTTTATACTATCAGTAAGACGGTTGTTATTCCTTAGTTTATGCAACTTTTCTATTGACAATGCTTCATTCAAAAGATGATAAATTTGGCACATAGCCATATTCGTATTATTAAACATTGATTGACTATACATTATATTTTAGCAAAGAATGAAGTGTTTTCATTCTTTGCTTTTCAAGAAAAGATTTTTTATAATGCAAGGTCATTTTATTCCAATCACAACTCGTAAGAAATCTTAATGAAATATTCTTTATTCTGTAATCGATCCTTGGGGATGACAATGGCTGTGGCAATCCTCTTTTTTTTCAATGGTTTCTCTTTACCCTCAAGCAGTAGGAATAAATATTCAGCAGATCTGATTATATATGGAGGTACTTCAGCGGCAGTAACCGCTGCAGTTGAGGCAGTTAAGTCTGGGAAATCTGTACTGGTTGTTTCTCCCGATACTCACCTTGGAGGACTTTCTTCCGGAGGATTGGGTTATACCGATACAGGCAATAAATCAACGATTGGTGGCTTATCTCGTGAATTTTACCACCGTGTTTGGCAATATTACAATGATTCTACATCATGGAAATGGCAAAAACCTTCGGAATATGGGAATAAGGGACAAGGAACTGTTGCAATGGATGGAGAAAACCGCACCATGTGGATTTTCGAACCAAACGTAGCGGAACAGGTTTTCGAGGATTTCATAAAAGAAAATAAAATTAAAGTCTTTCGTAACGAATGGCTCGACCGGAAACTGAAGGTATTGAAGGAGAAAGGTAAAATGATTTCATTTAAAACCCTGTCAGGCAAAACTTTTTCAGGTAAAGTATTTATTGATGCCACTTACGAAGGTGACCTTATGGCTGCTGCGGGAGTTTCCTACCATATCGGACGTGAAGCATGTTCGGTTTATAATGAAAAATGGAACGGGGTGCAGACTGGTGCGAAACACCACGGCCATTATTTCAAGGATAAAATTGATCCTTATAAGATTCCAGGAAAACCAGCAAGTGGCTTGTTGTATGGTGTTTCACCTAAACCTATCGAACAAAATTGTTCTGGCGACGATAAGATTCAGGCTTATTGTTTCCGGGTTTGTATGAGCAATCATCCCGATAACCGAATCCCTTTTCAAAAGCCTGAGAAATACAATTCAGAGAATTATGAGTTGTTGTCTCGTGTTTTCGCTGCTGGTTGGAGAGAATGGTTTGACAAATTTGATATGATTCCTAATCGAAAAACTGATACAAACAATCATGGACCGTTCAGTAGCGATTTTATCGGCATGAACTACGATTACCCCGAAGCTTCGTACGAACGCCGCAGGGAAATTATCAAAGAACATGAAGATTACCAGAAAGGCTTGCTTTATTTTGTGGCAAACGATAAACAGGTTCCGCAGGAAATAAGGGAGAAGATGAAAAATTGGGGTTTAGCTAAGGATGAATTTACCGACAATGCCAACTGGCCTCGACAGCTGTATATTCGCGAAGCTAGACGAATGAAAGGCGTATATGTAACCACTGAAAATGATGTTCTTGCCCAGCGCGAAGTTCCCAATCCAATTGGAATGGGCTCCTATGCAATGGATTCGCATAATATTCAGCGTTATGTGACATCCGAAGGTTTTGTTCAGAACGAAGGAGATGTTGGAATTAGTCCACGAAAACCCTACTCAATTTCCTTTGGTTCAATCATTCCTAAAAAAGAAGAATGTACCAATTTGATTGTTCCAGTCTGTTTATCGTCAAGCCATATAGCTTATGGATCAATTCGAATGGAACCTGTATTTATGATTTTGGGGCAGTCAGCCGCGGTGGCAGCTTCTATCGCAATTGATGATGGAATTGATGTGCAAAGTGTTAATTATTTAACGCTTAAGAAATTACTTCAGGAAAAGAAGCAAGTGCTTATGCTACCGTAAAATTTTTAAAATTTACCTCAGTTCAACAGATAGTTGGAGCAAATGGGAACTCTGTTTTGGTTTGAGACAAAATGTTTCTTCCAAATATTCTCTGTCACAATCTTCAATTTTTTTTATTGATTGAGTAATCTTTATCTTTGAAATTTGAGCAAAAAAATTTATTGCTCAGTTATCATTATTTTCAGAAACGTAAGCATCGTGCCAATCCGATTTTTGTAAGTTATAATCCAAAGAAGATTTCCATAAAATTCATGAAGATTCCATAAACTGCAGTTTCTTAGCTGAAGCAACAATAATGATTTTGGTCGTCGTGCTATTGTTGTAGGGTGAGTATTGGTTCAATTGAGCTGTGGCAGATTCAATTCCCTGTTTTACTTCGAGTTCGACTTTCATTTTATTTTTCAAAATCCATAATCAAAATATTCAAATCTTGATTCTGAAAAGACGCAAAAAAAATAAACACTTAGTGACATAAAATAAAATTTTTATTTGTATTTTTCTATTCAAAACCATTATTGTTATAATTGAAGTTATTACCTTTGCTCAAAATAGATTTGGGTTATGCCCAATAATTATGAAAATGGCAGAATTATAAATTATTAAAATATTTATAGTGATGAAGAGGTATAAAGAATTGTATCGTACAATAAAATTGGTTCTGTTTTGTTGTTGTGTTTTTGTTGCGGCTTTCAGCTTCAATGCCAAAGCCCAGAATGAAGTAACCGTAACTGCATCATCAGGCACTTCAGGTATTGATTATACTACTTTAAAATCTGCCTTCGATGCCATAAATGCCGGTACTCACGGCGGTACAATAACTGTTACTATTAATGGAAGTACAGCCGAAACGGCAAGTGCGGTTCTTAATGCAAACGGCACAGGTTCTGCAAGTTACAATTCTGTATATATTTATCCCTCGACAACAAGCCTCACCATTACCGGTGACCTTACTGACCCACTTATTGATTTGAACGGTGCAGATAATGTAACTATTGATGGACGTGTTAATGCAACAGGGGCTGCTAAGGACTTAATAATTTCAAATACAAGCACTTCATCTAATGCCGGTACTTCAACTATACGTTTTCTAAACGATGCTTCAAATAATTCTGTTAAATATTGCAATCTGAAAGGCTCTTCAACATCGACTTCCAGTGGGATAGTGTTTTTCAGCCAAACCAACCAAACTATCGGAAACGATGGAAACACAATTGACAATAATGATATTACTAATGCAGCGGATGCCAATAGACCTGTAAATGTTATTTATTCTTTTGGTTGGCCCGGCGCAGAAAACAGCCAAAATACTATCAGTAACAACAATATATATGACTTTTTCAATCCCACTCTTTCTTCAAATGGGATTTTTATTGCTGACTATTCGACTTCATGGAACGTAACAGGAAATAGTTTTTATGAAACAGCAAACCCTTATGTTATAGGTCTGATTGATATAGAATACAAGGCCATTAATATCACGGAGCCTTCCGGAAATAATTTTAATGTTTCAGGTAATTTTATTGGGGGCAATGCACCCGGATGTATTGGTAATATGATCGTTAATTCAGCTCAATCTCGCTATTTTACAGCTATTTATCTTGAAGTCGGTACCACCACTGCCAGCTCTGTTCAAAACAACACTATTACAAATATTAACTATACATACCATAGTATCTCAAGTGTTCCGTGGTGTGGTATCTATATCTCTTCCGGCTCGGTAAATGTTGGAACAGATATCGGCAATATAATTGGTGCCGAAACCGGCTCAGGATCAATAACAGTTACAAGTACAAATTCACAATTTAGGGCTGAAATTATGGGAATTCTTAATTGGAGCTCCGGAACCGTTGATATTAAACAAAATATTATTGGTTCTATTACCACTGATGATGAAGACCCCCAATCTGCCAATCTATATGGTATCTGTAATTATGGATCAGGAACTACAACAATTAGTAACAATACAATTTACGGACTAAATGCAACTTCGCCTTCAATAAATAATAATCAAAGTGTTTATGGAATATATAGTGAAGGTGGCATTGCAACCATTTCAGGAAACATTATTTCCTTTCTAACAAATGGAACTACCAATGATGCATCCGGTGGCAATCACGGCACAATTGCAGGTATTAAAACAAGGATAGGGAGCGGACCCAATACGATCACCAACAATACAGTAGGAAATTTGACCATTAGTAATGCCAATCCATTATCTTATTTTGATGTTGGTGGGGACTATATGTCTCCTTCTATTATTGGCATTGAACAAGACAGTGAGGAATCTGGCAATATAGTTTCAGGCAACACTATTTTTAATTTATCCAACACATACCCTACCTTTACTGGAAGTGTTATCGGATTGTACTACAGAGGAGGAACTGGTGGTACAAACGTTGTTTCAAAAAACTTTATTCATAGTTTATCGGTAACCGGAGCCTCAAGTACTGATGCCAGTCTTTATGGTATTGAAATAGACGGCGGTGCAACTTCATTTTACAATAATATAGTCAGTCTGGGCGGTACTACTACATCAACAACAGATATTTATGGTATTTACGAATTTGGTGAAGCAGGCAATAACAGCGTATTTTTCAATACAGTTTATATTTCAGGAAATCAAGCCACTGGCACTTTGAATAAATCTTACGCCTTACATAGTGCCGGTTTATCAAACACGGCGGACTTCAAGAACAATATTTTTTACAATGCCCGTTCAACAGAAGGTGGCACAAATTTGCATTATGCAGCATCATATTTCAAATCTGAATTTAAGACGATATTATGCGATTACAATGATTATTTTGTGTCTGGAACAGGTGGAATATTAGGCTATTATGGTGGAGATACCAATGTATTGCCTATAGTAACCGGTCAGGATACGCACAGTTTAAACTTGAATCCGATTTTTGCAGCTGCCGGAGGCACAGCGGCTGCAAACTATTTACCATCAGTAACATTAGCCGGTTTAGCAGGAACAGGTAGCATTACCACAGATTATATCGGGACAACAAGGCACAACCCTCCTACTATGGGAGCTCTTGAGCTTTGCACTAATCCTGCAGCACCAACAGTAGGAGCAATCATACAGCCAACCTGTTCAACATCAACAGGAAGTGTAGCCTTAAGTAATTTACCGGCCACAGGGACATGGACAGTTTCTGAATCATCCGGTTCGACTATGACAGGAACAGGACTTACCGCAACATTCAGTACATTGGCAGCCGGAGGGCATACCTTTTCCGTTACCAATTCAGACGGTTGTACTTCGACACCGACATCAACGGTAACAATAAATGCACAGCCGTCAACACCTGCAGCACCAACGGTAGGAGCAATCACACAGCCGACCTGCTCAACATCAACAGGAAGTGTAGCCTTAAGTAATTTACCAGCCACCGGGACATGGACTGTTTCGGAATCATCCGGTTCGACAATAACCGGAACAGGGACAACAGCCACATTCAGTACATTGGCAGCCGGTGGACATACCTTTACTGTTACCAATTCTGTCGGATGCACCTCGACACCAACATCAACAGTTACTATAAATGCACAGCCGTCAACACCTGCAGCACCGACAGTAGGAGCAATCACCCAGCCAACCTGTTCAACATCAATAGGAAGTGTAGCCTTAAGTAATTTACCAGCCACAGGGACATGGACAGTTTCGGAATCATCCGGTTCGACAATAACCGG
>CAILKW010000403.1 GCA_903834845.1 uncultured Bacteroidia bacterium
GGCGAAGGGGTTTTTCGTAATGTAGTTTGGGTGGATTTCCAAAACAAAATTATTTATATATCAGTTAATCAATAATATAATAATATTTTTGTCCGACATTAAAAAACAAAAATTCTTGGAAACTAAACCTATGTACCTGATATTTAAACATAAGTACCTATGTGCTTTAAAAAAAGGCACTTATGCAAGTTAAACCCATTCCTCTTCCAGCCACTCCACAATGTTCCTTTTCTTTTTCGAAAAATTAATACCAATCAACGTAATAGGTTTTCCATCTGATAAATAAGGTATTGCATATCCTTTTTCTTTAATCTGGGCAATGGCAATTTTGGCCGGTTGGTCCATTTTGAATTCAAAAATATAAATATGGTCGCGGTTCACAATGACTGTGTCGATGCGGCCATTGTTCATGTGAACTTCGTTGTGGATTTCGGCCCCGAGCAAGCGGAATATTGAATAGATAATGTTCTGGTAGTTTTCCTCCATATTGCTTCGGTTGGCATACGGGATGGCGGCAATGTGGCTTTTCAGGATGCTCAGTAAAGTGCCCGTGTCGTTGGCAAGCAATGCCATTTGTAGTTTAACTATTTCGGTCGAAACATCTTGTTGGTTGCGTTCGGTAAGCATTCCCACCAAATGATGCTCGAACGCTGTTTGAATTTCCAAGTTCGGAAAGTTGAGCTTATATAAAGTCCTGTCAAACATCGATTTGCTGCTTTCAATTGTCAAATAGCCAGTCTGTAGCAACAAGGGTGCTGCCTGCATATTTGTCACATCGAACGAATCGAGCACAAAATCGGGAATATATTCGTTGAAAGTCTTAAAGAAATCAATGTTTTGCTTCTTCAAAACCTTGAAAATGAATGTTGGGCTGCCGGTCGAAAACCAATAATTCGTAAATTTACCACCTTTGTTGAAAAACATGCCCAACGATACCGGATTGTAAACTTTACAGGCATCTTCGTGAAAACAAAAGCCGTTGTACCATTTTTTTATTTTTTCACGGTATTCTGTTTTGTCAATTTTATTTTTATCAGCCAATTTATCAATCCGGTCGCCAAAATATTGTTCCACTTCTTCCTGTGTATAACCATACATGGTGGCAAACTGCTCATCCATTGTAATATCCTCCAAGTTATTCAGTTTCGAGAAAACCGATACTTTATAGAATTTGGTCACGCCCGTCATGAACACAAAGCGCAGGTACTCGTCCGAAGCTTTTATGTTGATATAGAAGTTTTCCAATACTTGGCGAATCTCCTCAATATGAGGTGTGTATATATTTTCGACCAGAGGTTTGTCGTACTCATCGATAAGGATGACAACTTTGCCAAGGTCTTTAGCTTTGTTTATTAGCTCCCCAAACAATAATCCCGAATGTGTTTCGTCTGTAAGTTCAATACCTATTTCTTTTGCATTATTGCGCACCATCGCACATAATCCTCTATTAAGTATTTCAGCCGACTCGCATGGTGCCTGTGAAATATTCAGGTTAATAACAGGATACGACTTCCAATGGTAGGGCATATCGTATATTTTCAGCCCTTTAAACAGCTCTTTGTTGCCTTTGAAAATATTTTTCAGGATAGATATGGAAAGGGATTTGCCGAACCTGCGGGGGCGTGAAAGAAAATAGAGCCCCTTTTCTTCATTAACTAATTGATAAAAAAAACAGTTTTATCAACATATAAATAATTCCCCCGAATAGCATCTTCAAAAGTGTAATTGCTTGTAGTTATTGACTGATACATACTAACCCGTTTTTTAGTTGCTAAAAATCAAAAGACAAAGATAAGAGTTTGGATGGAAAATGCCAAAATAACTACTACAAACTCTCTTCCAACCACTCCACAATATTCCTTTTCTTTTTCGAAAAATTAATACCAATCAGCGTAATTGGTTTTCCATCTGATAAATAAGGTATTGCATATCCTTTTTCTCTAATCTGGGCAATGGCAACTTGGGCAGGTTGGTTCATTTTGAATTCGAAAATATAGATATGGTCACGGTTCACGATGACCGTGTCGATGCGGCCATTGTTCATGTGAACTTCATTGTGGATTTCGGCACCGAGCAACCGGAAAATGGAATAGATTATGTTCTGGTAGTTTTCCTCCATATTGCTTCGGTTGGCATAAGGGATGGCTGCAATATGGCTTATCAGGATACGATGCATTTCGGCCGTATTGTTCGAGTGAAGAGCGACTTGCAGTTTGTTTATCTCACTAGATACAACCTGAAGGTTTTTTTCGGCAAGCATTCCCAGCAAATGGTGTTCAAAAGCCATTTGTATTTCAAAATTTGGGAAGTTTAGCTTGTACATAAACTTATCGAACATATACTTGCTGCTTTCGATGGTCAGGTAGCCAGTTTGCAGTAACAACGGTTCAGCCTGCATATTGGTCACATCGAACGAATCAAGTACAAAGTCGGGGATATATTCATTGATTGTTTTGAAAAAATCAATGTTTTGCTTCTTCAAAACCTTGAAAATGAATGTTGGGCTACCGGTCGAAAACCAATAATTTGTAAACTTCCCATTTTCATTAAAAAACATACCCAATGATACCGGATTATATACTGTTTGGGCATCTTCGTGAAACCGGAACCCATTGTACCATTTTTGGATTTTCTCGCGGTATTCAACTCGGTCAACTCTGTTTTTATCAGCCAGGGAATTTATCCTGTCTCCAAAGTAAAGCTCCACTTCTTCTTGGGTATAGCCGTACATGGTAGCAAAGTCCTCGCTCATGGTTATATCGCGCAGGTTATTGAGTTTCGAGAAAACCGACACTTTCGAGAATTTGGTCACGCCCGTCATGAACACAAAGCGCAGGTACTCGTCCGTAGCTTTTATGTTGATATAGAAGTTTTCCAATACTTGGCGAATCTCCTCAATATGAGGTGCGTATATATTTTCGACCAGAGGTTTGTCATACTCATCAATAAGGATGACAACTTTGCCAAGGTCTTTAGCTTTGTTTATTAGCTCCCCAAACAATAATCCCGAATGTGTTTCGTCTGTAAGTTCAATACCAATTTCTTTTGCATTATTGCGCACTATCGCACATAATCCTCTATTAAGTATTTCAGCCGATTCGCATGGTGCCTGTGAAATATTCAGGTTAATAACAGGATACGACTTCCAATCGTAGGGCATATCGTATATTTTCAGCCCTTTAAACAGCTCTTTGTTGCCTTTAAAAATATTTTTCAGGATAGACACCGACAACGATTTTCCAAATCTGCGGGGACGGGAAAGGAAGAAAATACCCGAATTGTCGGTAGCCAACTGATGGAAAAAGTCTGTTTTATCAGCATAAAATAAGTCTTTCTCCCTGATATTCTCGAAGGTATAATTACTGGTGGTAATTGACTGGTACATACTAAACAGTTTTTTTAGTTGCTGAAAATCAAAGGACAAAGATAATAATTTGGTTGGAAAATATCAAGAAATTGCTAATTATAACTTCTCTCAATACATGTTGAAAATGGAATTGATTTTTGAGCATCCAAAACATGATCAATTATTTTTCTAATGATTTAGATATGTACTTTTTGGTAATGTATTCCAATATTGCAATAATTCCGACCGGGTATGCCACCCTGCAATAAAATCTTTGATGCCCTATAATATAAACATTTTCCCTTCACAAAGAAAAAATCCGTAGTACACAAATCCAAATCCTCGGAGAGCCAAATTATTGATCTACAAATAATTCATTCGGGATAGCTGCATATTGGGTTAAATTTTAGGGAATGTGGTGCAACACATTCCCCAAATCAGAACCAGAAAGTAACGCTCTTTTGAATATAAAAACCTTCGCAAATATTTGTTTGGAGATTTGTATTCCGATTGCTTACTTCATCTGTTCATTCCAACCTGATCTGTCGGGAGGCGCGGGTGCGTTCACTTTTTTAACCGGATTTTCTTTCAGTTGTTTTAAGAGCACTTCCACAGCTTTTTCAATGCATGGATCAATCCCTTTTGCCAATTGTTCAGGACGGTCAACTACCTCAATGTCAGGTGAAACACCTACACCTTCGATAATCCATTGTTCGTTTTCGTCGTAAATACCAAATCGCGGTACAGCAATGTAACCTCCATCAACGAGGCCGGCGTTGCCCGACATTCCTACTAATCCGCCCCAAGTGCGGGTGCCTATCAGTTGGCCCAGCCCTTTTTTGCGGAAGTAATAAGGGAATGCATCACCGCCTGAAGAGGAATAACCGTTGGTAAGCATAACTTTAGGCCCGTTGTGGGCAACTCCTGGAGTTTTCATTGCTGACAAACCATTACGCTGCCAATAACTAAGAGTTTTACGGTTGAGCAGGTCGGTCATCACGTCCGGAATAAAACCACCACCGTTATAACGATCGTCAATAATTAAACCATCCTTTTCGTTATATGCGTACATCCCACGGAACAATTCACGATTTCCATCGGTGGAAGTATTTGGTACATAGATATAACCTATTTTACCTCCCGAAAGTCTATCCACCATGTCACGCCTCTCGTTTACCCAGTTCAGGTTAAACAATTCCAATTCGCTTGCTATGGGTTTAATTGTAAAAGTTTTTGACCCGGTTGTTTCGGGCTTTGAGTTAACAGTTATTTCAACCGTTTTCCCAACAGTGTTTTCGAGTAGCTCGTAAGGATTCATGTCACTCTTCAAATCAATTCCATTGATCGCAAGGAGGAAATCACCCTCCTTCACGTTAACCCCTTGCTCGGTCAAAGGTGAACGCCTTGCTTCGTTCCAGTTTTCGCCGGCATAAATTTTAGTAATCTGGTATTTGCCTGTTGACGTGTTCAATTTTAGTTCGGCACCAAGTAATCCCGTGTCTAACCGTTTTACACGTTCAAAATCTCCCCAATCA